>JABMMR010000356.1 GCA_013205525.1 Burkholderiales bacterium
ATACCGTCAAGACCGGCCATCATCAATGCGGTAAAGCACAAATAGGGGTTGGCCATGGGATCGGGAAAACGCGCTTCGATACGGCGCGCTTTGTCAGAAGCCACATGGGGAATGCGGATAGAGGCAGAGCGGTTGCGGCTGGAATAAGCCAACTTCACGGGTGCTTCAAAGCCGGGCACCAAACGCTTGTAGCTGTTGGTGGTGGGGTTGGTGATGGCGTTGAGTGCACGAGCGTGTTTGATGATGCCGCCTATGTAGAACAAAGCGGTGTCGCTCAAACCTGCGTAGCCTTTGCCGGCAAACAGGTTTTTGCCGTCTTTCCAAATGGACTGGTGCACATGCATGCCTGAGCCGTTGTCGCCAACAATGGGCTTGGGCATGAAGGTGGCGGTTTTGCCGTAAGCATTGGCCACATTCCACACAATGTATTTCAGTTTTTGTGTCCAGTCGGCACGCTCGACCAAGGTGCTGAATTTGGTACCGATTTCGTTTTGACCCGCGCCTGCCACTTCGTGGTGGAACACTTCAACGGGTATGCCGATTTCTTCGAGCAACAACACCATTTCGGCACGCATGTCTTGGGTGCTGTCCACGGGGGGCACGGGGAAGTAGCCGCCCTTGACGGTGGGACGGTGGCCACGGTTGCCGCCTTCGAGCTTGGCGCCGCTGTTCCAAGGCGCTTCGTATTCATCAATTTTGAAGAACGCGCCGGACATTTCATTGCCCCATTGCACATTGTCAAAAATAAAGAACTCTGGCTCGGGACCAAAGTAGGCGGTGTCGCCAATGCCAGAAGCCTTGAGGTAGGCTTCGCCGCGCTTGGCGATGGAGCGGGGATCGCGGTCATAGGCCTTGCCGTCGCCGGGTTCGAGCACATCACACGACAGGACCAAAGTGGGTTCTTGAAAAAAGGGATCGACAAATGCCGTGTTGGCGTCGGGCATGAGCAACATATCGGAGGCTTCAATGCCTTTCCAACCAGCGATAGACGAGCCGTCAAATGCGTGGCCTTCAGAGAATTTTTCTTCATTGAACGCAGAAATAGGCACGCTCACATGCTGCTCTTTGCCACGGGTATCGGTAAAACGGAAATCAACAAATTTGATTTCGTTGTCCTTCACGTCCTTCATGACGTCAGCGACGGTCTTGGCCATCAGTTTCTCCTAATGAGGTTGGTTTGAAAAAAATTAGTGTGTGTATTGTCTTGCATGATTTGTGCCACGGGCGGTTAAGCAGCAGATTTTTATTGATGCATACCAATTAATTACTTAGATCGCTTGGGTTCTGAATGCGCGAGGAATGAAAGTTATACCGACTCTGAGAAGAAAAAATGCACCAAAAAAATGCATATTTAAGAGCGCACCATTTCAGGGCCTAATTTTGCACCAAATTCATGCAGACCCGAAATCAATTCAGGAAAAGACGCTTCAACCAATTCGGGCAAGCCTTTCACGCCCAATTCAATATGCCGGCCAAATTCGGGATGGTCAACGCTTGGCAAACTGAACACCTTTACGCCTGCAAAGCGTGCTTCGATGGCCAGCATCAAGGGCGTGAGTGTGGCCTCCATCGCCCCCATGACGATGACCGATTTTTCTATACGCACTTCGGTATGAAAGTACGCCTTATAAAAAGTGTCCAGCACCCAGGCCATCATGGGCCAGGCCATCACCGGAAAACCGGGCAGGAAATGCACCACGCCACGGCCCGCGCCTTGGCAGGTGAAGCCGGCGATCTTGTTGAAAGGGTTGGGAATGATGCTCGCCCCAGCAGGAAAGCGCCCCATGTTCAAGCGGTGCAAATTGTCGGGGCGATCGGGCTCATAAGGCAGACCGTTTTCCAGCGCCACATCGCGGGTGCGTTCGCGTATCAAGGCCTCGGCCTCGGGGTGCAGCAGCAACTCAAGTCCGAGAGCGTGGGCTGCACATGCGCGGGTATGGTCGTCGGGGGTGGCGCCTATTCCGCCGCAGGAAAACACCACGCCGGTGTGATCGAAGGCGCGCTTCAAGGTGCGGGTGATGCGCTCGGGATCGTCGCCCACATAGTCGGCATACGACAAGCACAGGCCGCGCTCGGCGAGCAACTCTATGCACTTGGCCAAGTGCTTGTCTTGGCGTTTGCCGGAAAGGATTTCGTCGCCAATGATGATGATGCCGAATTCGGGGAGGGTAGTGTCGTCTCGCATAGGCACAATGCTAACGGCAGGCCACACTGGCCATAATGCGCAACTTAACCCGCACAAGGACTATCTGTGAAAAGAAGACATGTACTGGCAGCGATAGCCGCAGGTGGCGGCGTTTTAGCCATTGGCTGGGGCCTGATGCCGCCAAGCCAACGATTGAATCCCAGCCAGCCCTTGGTCGCCATCGACAAAACCACGGCGTTGAACGGCTGGGTGCGTATTGGTAAAGACGACACGGTGACCGTGGTGATGAGCAAGTCGGAAATGGGTCAAGGTGTTTTTACCGGCTTGGCGATGTTGCTGGCCGAAGAGCTTGATGCCCGCTGGGACCAAGTGCGTTTTGAGCAGTCGCCCAACGACAACATCTACAACAACTTGGCGGGTGTGGCAGATGGTTTGCCGTTTCACCCCGACAACCAAGGCATGCTCAAAAGTGGTGCCCAGTGGTTGGTGCGTAAAACCATGCGTGAAGTGGGCATCATGTTCACCGGTGGCTCCACCAGCATCAAAGACCTGTGGTTACCCATGCGCGAAGCCGGTGCCAGCGCACGCGCCATGTTGGTCGGCGCTGCGGCTCAGCAGTGGCATGTACCCACCAACGAATGCGATGTGAAAGACGGCGTGGTCTCGCACGGCTCGGGCAAAAAAGCCACTTTTGGTGAACTGTCTGCTGCAGCGGCCAAGGTGGGTTTGCCCCCTGAGGTCAAGCTCAAATCTCTCGATGATTTCATCCTCATCGGACAAAGCCTGCCGCGCTTAGACGCCCAAGCCAAAGGCGACGGCTCGGCGGTTTACGCCACCGACATTCGTCCACCGGGTTTGATGTTTGCCAGTGTGCGCATGAACCCCATGTTGGGCGGCACATTGCAAAGCTTTGACGACAGCAAAGCGTTGGCCTCACCGGGCGTGAAAAAAGTGCTGGCCATTGACGCCTTGCACGGCAGCAGCGCTGGCGTGGCGGTGGTGGCTGCGTCAACTTACCAAGCCATGAAAGCACTCACCCAAGTTGAGGTGAAGTGGGACAACGCACCCTCTTCCGCTTGGTCTAGCGACAGCATCACGGCACAGTTGGGCAAAGCCTTGGACAGCGACACAGGGTTTGCTTATTTTTCAACCGGCGACGCGGCAGACGCTTTGCAAAAAGCCGCGCGCACGGTGAAGGCCGAGTACCTCGCCCCCTATTTGGCGCATGCGCCCATGGAGCCCATGGGCTGCACGGTTTGGCTAAAAGATGGTGCGGCGCAAGTTTGGGCCAGCACCCAAGTGCCTGATGTGGCTGCCAAGGTAGCCGCCAAACAGCTGGGCATTGATATTAATAAAGTGCAGTTGCACATCCCTATGCTGGGCAGCGGTTTCGGGCGGCGTTTAGAAATGGACATCATCGCCCAAGCTTGCATGGTAGCCAAAGCCATGGAAGGCACGCCCGTGCAAACGGTGTGGAGCCGAAGCGAAGACATGCAACACGATTTTTATCGCCCGGCTTGCATCAGCCGCTTCAGCGCGGGACTCGACGCACAAGGCCAACTCGTGGCCTGGCAAAACACCTCGGCCAGCCAATCTATCGTGCCCCAAGTCATGGCACGCACCTTGGGTCTGGCAGGCGCGGGGCCCGACAAAACCACCGCCGAAGGCGCGTCCGACCAAGCCTATGAATGGCCTCATGCGCGCATTGCCCATGTGGCCGTAGATTTACCCATACCCGTAGGGTTTTGGCGCTCGGTGGGACATTCGCACCAAGCGTTTTTCAAAGAAAGTTTTGTCGATGAAATGGCTTTTGCTGCCGGGAAAAATCCTTTGGACTTTCGCTTGGGCCTGCTGAAAAACCATCCCCGCCATGCCAAAGTGCTGCAAACTGCCGCAGACAAAAGTGGCTGGCGACAAGCACCCACTGTTGGCCCCGATGGTGCACCCCGCGCACTGGGTTTGGCCTTGCATGAGTCGTTTGGCAGCATCGTGGCCCAAGTGGCCGAGGTGTCGGTACAGAACCAAAAAATCGTTGTGCACCGCGTGGTGTGTGCCATCGATTGCGGCATGGCGGTGAACCCGCAACTGATTGCCCAGCAAATAGAGAGCGCCGTGGTGTTTGGCTTGTCCGCCGCCTTATTGGGTGAAATCACCATCGATAAAGGCCGGGTTGTGCAAAGCAACTTTGATAACTACCCCGTGCTGCGCATCTCCCAAGCCCCCATGGTAGAAACCCACATCATTGAAAGTCAGGCCCATCCCGAGGGCGTGGGCGAGCCCGGCACGCCGCCCGTGGCACCCGCTGTGGCCAACGCAGTGTTTGCTTTGACAGGACAGCGTTTGCGCCAATTGCCTTTGCGCTTGCCCGCTTGAACGCCTAAAGCACCCCCAGACAAGCATGAGCGCTGTCAACACCCTGCTTGCCCCCCTGCCCCTGCCAGAGGGCGTGCGCTCGCGCACCATGGGTACTGATCAAGGCTTGCAGATGCACTTTTTGGAAGCCGGCTTCGAGGGCGAGGCACTTGCAAAACCTTTGCTGCTGTTGCTGCACGGCTTCCCCGAACTGGCTTTCAGTTGGCGCCATCAATTGCCGGTGTTGGCTGCCGCGGGTTACCACGTGGTGGCGCCCGATCAGCGAGGTTATGGCCGCACCACGGGCGGTGACGACCGCTTCGACGGCGACTGGCAAGCCAGCCACATGCTGCAACTGGTGGCCGACGCTTGGGCTTTGGTGCAAGCCTTGGGGCACAGCCATGTGGCCTGTGTGATCGGTCACGATTTTGGCTCGCCCGTGGCTGCGTGGTGCGCCCTGACACGCCCGGATTTTTTCCATGCAGTGGTGATGATGAGCGCGCCGTTTGCGGGCCCGCCGCCTGCCCAAGACCCCGCGCTTGCCCATCGCAAGCTCATGCAAGTGGTGCAAGGTTTGGCCGACGTGCATCCGCCGCGTCAGCATTACCAGTGGTATTACTCGGGCCCCCAGGCCAATGCCGATATGTGGCAAGCGCCCCAAGGCTTGCATGCATTTTTACGCGCTTACTACCATGTCAAAAGCGCCGACTGGGCAGACAACCGCCCTCACCCGCTGGCGGGCTGGACCGCGCAGGCTTGGGCTGAACTACCCCATTACTACATCATGGGCGCGACGCAAACCATGGCCGAGGCAGTAGCCCCCTTCATGCCCACCGAAGCGGAAATTGCCCACTGCCCTTGGTTGCCCGAGGATGATTTGCGGGTGTATGTGGCGGAGTACCAGCGAACCGGATTTCAAGGCGGCTTGCAGTGGTACCGCTGCGGCACCGATGCACCACTGTTTGCCCAACTCGGCACGCTGTGGGGAGAGCAACGTATTGAAGTGCCCGCGGCGTTCATTGCCGGCGCGTCGGATTGGGGTGTCTACCAAATGCCACAGGCGTTTGAAGCCATGCAAACCAAGGCCTGCAGCCAAATGCGTTTGTGCCAGTTGATTCCCCATGCCGGTCACTGGGTGCAACAAGAGCGCCCCCTCGAGGTCAACGCCTTGTTGCTGTCGTTCTTGGATGGCTTGAATTAGCCGACCAAATCCACGCGGCCGTTGGTGTCCATGATGCCGGTGATGACACTCAGTTTAGGGTGACGTTTGTTCACCGCTTGACGGAACATGACCAAGGCTTCGGAATGCGCCTCGGTTTCTTTTGCCTTGTCAGACACCGCGTCAGCACCAAAGGCCAATTTCGCTGCGCCGCAGTCGCGGTGAGAAACAGCAATCACGCGCTTGATGTGGTGCAGGGACACAGTCACATCCAAGTTATCGAAATAGGTGGCGTGCCACGCGGCGAACTTGGGATGCACAGCGCCAATCGGGCCGCCAGCCATCACAAAGTGGCTGTAGTTGTCTTCCAATTTGTCGCGGCTGACACCTTGAATCAAGCCCATGTACTGCCAACTCAAGGTGGTGAAGCGTGGGTCAATACAGTTGACCAACATGGCTTCATAGTGACCACTGGCAGCCATACTTTTGCCAGCAGAAAGGCTGGCCAAGGCCGTGCCAGCCACGCCGGCCGCGCCAAAGTTCAAGAAACCACGGCGGTTCAGGCCTTGGCCTGAACGCACAGGTGCGGGGGCGCAACAAGCACAGGTGGGAGTCATTTCGTAAGACATGGGGAAACTCCAGAGGGTTAAATTATATAAATTGCGCCAGTAGTGTCCGGTTAAAAAGTGAATAAATTCAACTGGTTACCGTTGTCATCATTATCGATTGTGTTGCTATCGACCTGTAAGGCTTGTAAAGCCTCAGTTTTCTCGAATACCGAGACC
>JABMMR010000041.1 GCA_013205525.1 Burkholderiales bacterium
CAGCTTGGCCGAGGTGGTGCGCGACATCAACAAGTTCAGCAACAACGTGATGGCCGACCAGCTATTTTTAACCTTGGGCTTGCAGCAGCGCGGCTTGGGTAACGCGGCCAACAGCAAGGCCGTCATCGATGCCTGGTGGCGCGAGCGTTTGGGCCAAGAGCCGCCGCTTTTAGACAAGGGCTCGGGTTTGAGCCGCGAGGCGCGCATCTCGCCACGCGCCATGGCTGACTTGCTGCAATGGGTGTGGCTGCAACCCTTTATGCCCGAGTTGATGACCTCGCTGCCGCTCACCGGCGTCGATGGCACCATGAAGCGCAGCAAAAGCAGCGCCTCGGCACATTTGAAAACCGGCAGCTTGCGAGATGTAATGGGCATTGCTGGTTATGTCGATGGCCCGCTTGGCCAGCGCTATGTGCTCGTCGTCATCGTCAACCATGCCAACGCCCACCAAGCCCGTCCTGTGCTCGATGCCCTCATCGATTGGACCGCAGGCAAGTGAGAATTAATCGGGGTCAGATCCCAATTAAATTCAGCGACCACACCCTAGGCGCTGGCTTGGCGGTGTTTGCCGCCAGTCTGTGGGGCGTCTCGGGGGCTTGCGCGCAGTATGTTTTCGAGCACAAAGGCATCAGCATCGACTGGCTGGTGACGGTGCGTTTGTTGATCGCCGGCGTCTTGTTGCTGGCCTATGCCCGCTTGCGTAACCCATCCCAATGGCTGGCCATTTGGCAAACGGCAGATTCAGTCAAGCAGTTGTTGGCCTTTGGTGTGCTGGGCATGTTGGGCGTGCAGTACACCTATTTCGCGGTGATCGAGCATTCCAACGCCGCGGTAGGCACGGTGTTGCAATATCTGGGGCCGACGGTGATTGCGGTTTACCTGACCGTTGCGCACAAGCGCTGGCCTTCGCGTCATGAGGTTGCGGCCATCGTGCTGGCCTTGGTGGGCACGCTGCTGCTGGTCACCCATGGCGAATTAGGCGTTTTGCAGATCAGTACAGAGGCCATGTTTTGGGGCCTGTCTTCCGCCTTGGCCTTGGCGTTTTATACCGTGCAACCGGTGGAATTACTTAAGCGCCATGACTCCGCCGTGGTGGTGGGCTGGGGCATGCTCGTGGGCGGATTGGCCTATGTGGGCTGGAGTCAGCCTTGGTCTGTGCCCGGACACTGGGACCTTGGCACTTGGGCTGCGGCGGGGTTCATCGTGGTGATGGGTACCTTGGTGCCGTTTTATTGCTATTTGCTGGCGGTCAAAAAAATCGGACCTCAACAAACCAGCTTGTATGCCTGCGCCGAGCCCTTGTCGGCGGCGTTGGTGTCGGTGCTGTGGCTGGGCGTGGCCTTTGGTTGGATGGATGTGTTGGGCTCGATGTGCATTGTGCTGACGATTTATATTTTGTCGGAACAATTGGGGTCAGATCCCGATTAATTAATTGGGATCTGACCCCAATTAATTGGAAGCGCGCTGCAGTCGGTCGCGAACTCCGTCCCAGTCCTGCCCAGCCGGTGGGGCTTCAACCCAAATCTCTTGCGCGCCAGAGGCGTCTAACTCGCGCAAGCGTGCAAACAAATCGTGGGCACATTCGGCGGGGTTGGCGGGCATCTGCACTTGCTTGAATGCCGCGCTGATGGGCATAGCAAAGCGTGCCCACACAGCCACTTTCACTTTCGCGTTGGGCAGTTGCTGACGAATCGCCTCAGCGCTCATTAAACGCAAACATGCATGGGGCGCGTAGTGGGAAGCCAAGCTGCCGGGTGCAGCAGGTGAGTCATCATGGGTGCTATCAGGCGCGTTGCTCGGCATGGCCACCAGCTCACCACATGCCGCACTCAAAGACGCCAGCAGCAGCATGCCAGGGCGCAAAACCACAGGCGCGGTTCGGCTGCAGTCGACGATGGTCGACTCTATGCCCACCTCGCATGCGCCGCCGTCGAGCACCAACAGCGAAGGAAAAGCTTGGCGCACATGGGCGGCGGTGGTCGGGCTCACACGGCCAAATAAATTGGCGCTCGGTGCCGCTACGCCTTGCACACCTAAGCCCTGCGCTTCGTGCAGCAAAGCCAGCGCCATCGGGTGCGAGGGGCAGCGCAGAGCAATCGTTGGGTGAGCACCCGCTGCGGTGTCAGCAACCCCTTGCAAGCGCGGCAATATCACCGTGAGTGGCCCCGGCCAAAAAGCAGACATCAATTTTTGTGCAAACACGGGCACGTGGCTGGCGAACTTGGGCACTTGGGCGGCGTCAACCACATGCACGATCAGCGGATGGCTCACTGGCCGACCCTTGGCGGTAAAAATAGCAGCCACTGCCAAGGGGTTCATCGCGTCAGCCGCCAAACCATAGACGGTCTCAGTGGGCAAGCCAATCAAATCGCCCCTAGCCAAGGCCTGCGCAGCGTCGCGCACCTCGGCTGAACCCGCCATCACCACGCCGCGATACCTAAGAGCGCGGCTGCTTGCAAAGCCACCGCACGCGCTGCCTCGGGCGTGGCCGCGGTGAGGGTGAGGTGCCCCATCTTGCGGCCCCTGCGCGCCTCGGTTTTGCCATACAAATGCAAATGCGCCCCTGGTAGCGCCAACACCTTCTGCCAAGCCGGCGCTATAGGCTGTGCGCCTTGCATCAGCCACAAGTCGCCCAGCAAATTCAACATGACGCTGGCGCTGTGCAAACGCGGCGGCATCAGCGGCAAACCCGCCATGCAACGCACTTGCAACTCGAACTGCGATACATCGCAACTGTCGATGCTGTGGTGCCCGCTGTTGTGGGGGCGTGGCGCAATTTCGTTGACCACCAAAGGCCCCAAGGCATCGCGGTCCGCGCCTTCTTGCAGCAAGAAAAACTCCACACACAACACGCCCACATAGTTCAAGCCGCGGGCCACCTCATAGGCCGCTTGCAAAGCCTGTTGCTCGGTGGTGGCGGGCATGGCGTGCTCAAACACCTCGGTCACCGCCAAAATGCCTTCGCGGTGCAAATTCACTTGCAGTGGCAAATGCACCATTTGTCCGTCAAAGCCACGCGCCAGCACCACCGAGCATTCGCCGGCCAAGGGCAGTCGTTTTTCCAAGATGCAGATCGTGGGGCCAGCCATTTGAAGCTGCTGCCAAGCGGCAGGCAAGTCGGCCTTGGACGCAACCCGTACCTGACCCTTGCCGTCATAGCCCCAGCGGGTGGTTTTCAAAATGCCTGGAAAAAGGCTGGCGGAAACTTGCCCCAAGTCGACAGCGTTGTGCAAAACAGCATGCGGCGCGACCGGCACGCCGCAGGCCACAAAGTGGGATTTTTCAAGGGAACGGTCTTGCGCCACTGACACCGGTTCGGCGCTGGGCGCACAGGGCAGCGTTAAGCCCAGTTGGCGCAAAGCCTCGGCCGGCACGTTTTCAAATTCGGTGGTGATGGCTTGGCATTGGGCGGCCATATGCGCCAAGGCAGTGGCGTCCAAATAGTCGGCGCAGATATGCACATGGCTGATCAAGCCAGCCGGGCTGTTAGTGTCTGGGTCGAGCACCGCGGTGCGAAAGCCCATCGCTTGGGCGGCGTGGCTCCACATGCGACCCAATTGACCGCCACCCAAAACGCCCAAGGTAGCCCCAGGCAACAAAGGCTTCACGCTGCAGGGGGCAGGCGCATGGCGCGAGCAGCCTCGGTTTGTTTGTGACGAAAGGCTTGCAGAGCACTTTGTAAAACAGGGTTGTCATGTGCCAGCATGGCCACCGCAAACAAAGCCGCATTGGCAGCACCTGCTGCGCCAATAGCGAAGGTGGCTACCGGTATGCCCTTGGGCATTTGCACAATGCTGTGCAGCGAGTCCACGCCTTGCAAATGTTGACTGGCAACGGGCACGCCCAACACCGGCACAGTGGTTTTGGCCGCCAACATGCCTGGCAGATGCGCCGCCCCTCCCGCTCCGGCGATGATGGCGCGCAAGCCCCGCGCATGGGCACCCTCGGCGTAGGCAAACATATCGTCGGGCATGCGGTGGGCTGAGAGCACGCGCGTCTCAAAGCCCACGCCAAAGTCGTGCAAAATTTGCGTGGCATGCTGCAGGGTGTCCCAGTCAGAGCTAGAGCCCATGACCACACCGATAAAAATAGGGTTCATAAAAAAAGCAGTGAACTGCGGGTAAGCTTGCGGTTAAGAGAAAATAGATTTTATTCCCCTGGAACACTGCCCCATGATTGATGTGACCGTTGCCAATTTTGAAGATGAAGTAATCGCCGCTTCCGCCCAAGTACCCGTGCTGGTGGACTTTTGGGCCCCGTGGTGCGGGCCATGCAAGTCGCTGGGGCCCGTTTTAGAAAAACTGGAGGTGGAATACGCGGGGCGCTTCAAGCTGGTGAAGATCAATTCCGACGACGAACAACCACTCTCTCAAGCCTTTGGCATTCGCAGCATCCCCACCTGTGTGTTGATGAAGGACGGCAAGCCAGCCGATGGTTTCATGGGCGCATTGCCCGAGGGCAAGCTGCGCGAGTTTTTAGACAAACACCTGCCAAGCGAGGGCGAGTTGATCGCCCAAGAAGACTCAAGCGAAGCCGAAGCTTTGTTGGCGCAAGGCGACGCCGGTTCGGCCTTGGCCAAGTTGCAAGAGGCCTTGGCCATCAACCCCGCCAATGATGAGGCGCGTTTTGATTATGTGAAATTGCTCATGGCCATGGGCGAACTCGAGCAAGCCCAAACTGCACTCGCGCCTGCATTGGCGCAAATTCCCTTGCAGCTGCGTTTTGAGGCTTTACGCCACTGGTGGGAGGCATTGCATTTCG
>JABMMR010000042.1 GCA_013205525.1 Burkholderiales bacterium
GCGCTTGATAGAAGCCGTGGTAGCAGGTCAAGCGCAAGACCTCATGCCTTTGGTCAGCGACGCCATTCAAACCCATCAAGCTAAATTGAGACCGTTGGCGTCTTTGAGCTAATTACTCTGAAACTCTTTTTACTTTCCAAAAGCAAATTTTCAGCTTTTGAATTCTTAACCATACATCCAAAAAACAAACACATAGCTTTTGGTAACGACTGACGAATAAGCGTCAATCTCACTGGTTCAGCTCTTGCTTTTCAGCTCCACACACCAAGGAGCTTTGCAATGAGTTGGACCGCGTTTTCCATAGCACTACTGGGACACTTGCTTTTTCAAACCAACGCCGTGGCTCAAGAGAGCACGACGCTGGGTATTCACGCCTTCAGTTACCACAACAGCGGCAACTACAACGACACCACACCCGGGCTGTATCTAGAAAGAAATCACTTTGTGATTGGCGCCTACCACAACAGCATTCGAAATACATCTGTTTACGCGGGCTACACATGGGATTGGGCTTTACCAACCAACCCCGTCTTCCAAGCCATCTCATTCACAGGAGGTTTGGCAACGGGTTATAAACCCAACGGCTATATCCGCGATCTGTCTGTGTTGGCTGCAACAAGTCTGAGGCATGACTTAGATAAGCGCCAAGCCCTTCGCTTGACCCTACTCCCTTTGCATAAACGCAGCTCAGCAAATTATGTGCTTCACTTAAGCTATGAAATCAAAATGAAGGATTAATTTCATCCTCTGAGAGGCTATATCCCCTGTCATCAAGCGCGCTCATTGACCACCAAAACCGTATTTCTTGAGTAAGCTCTGAGGGCTGCTGGACAAAACAAAAGCAATGAATTTGTTTGCCGCATCCGCTTGCGGGCCAGAGCTGACTTTGGCTATCGGGTATTGAATGGGTGTGGGGGTGGCCACTTGAAATGCCACCTTAACCTTATCTTGCATCAACTGCGCATCGCTGGCATAGACAAAACCTGCATCTACTTCATCACGAGAAACGTAATCCAAAGCTTGTCGAACATTGGTGGTGTTGATGACCTTGCCTTTCAATTCAGTCCACAATCCGGCTTTTTCCAAGCTGCGTTGCGCGTAGTGGCCCGCAGGCACACTGGCGGGTGTACCCATGGTGATGCGTTTGATGTGAGGTTTTTTTAAATCAGCAAGTTGCAGCAAATTTGCTTTTGATTGGATGGGAACGATCAATACCAATTTGTTGGTGGTGAAAACTTTGACATCAGCCGCCGCAACCACGCCTTTGGCCACTGCTTTGTTCATGGTGTCTGTATCGGCACTGGCAAACACATCCACAGGCGCACCATGGGCGATTTGTTGCATCAGTGCCCCTGATGCGCCAAAGTTGAATTTGATTTTGGTGCCTGGGTTTTGGCCTTCAAATTGGGCGCCTATTTCTTGAAACACCTGCGTCAAACTGGCAGCCGCCGAAACGGTCAACTCCGCAGACCAAGCCAATGTCTGAAGAAAAAATAGGCTTGAACATATCAAAAATTTCATACTGGCTAATATAGAGGCAAGACCTAGGAACAACCCCAAAGAAGAATAAGAAGCGAAAAGGGTTACATTTATATTTCATCAAGAAAGTCTTTATGCGCCTCAATTCCTATCGAATCCTCGCTGCTTGTATTTTAGTCACCTGCACCTTGAGCGCCTATTCACAAGAGTCGGAAAAACTTCACCAACGCGCCAATGCCGCCATGTGCGCCAACTGCCATGGCAGCGAAGGTCGCACGGTTGAAAAGTCTGCCGTTCCGCCTTTGGCCGGTTTGCCCCGCGATTATTTCATTCAGCAAATGCAGGCTTACAAAGATGGCAGCCGCAAAGCCACTGTGATGCATCAAATCAGCAAAGGCTTTAGCGATGCGCAAATCGCCAGCATGGCTGATTATTTTTCTCTCCAATCGCGCTGAAAGCCTTTATGCAAAGAAGACACTTGCTCCAACATGGCTTGGCACTGGGTTTGACGCCAGCATTTTTAACTCAATCTGTGTTTGCACAAAACACGGCAGAAAAAGCGCAAGTGATTGTGATTGGTGGCGGCTATGGCGGTGCAACAGCGGCCAAATACATTCGGCTTTTATCCGGCTACAAAATTTCGGTTGTGCTGATTGAGCCGCAAACCGATTTTATTTCATGCCCCATGTCCAATTTGGTTTTGGGCGGCAGCAAAAATTTGGCAGAGCTCACCACGTCCTATGCGGCCTTGAGCAGCAAACATGGCGTCACCTTGGTGCACGATTACGCGACCGCCATAGACACCCAAAAGAAAACTGTTGCACTGAAAAACGGCTCTACCCTCAGCTACGACAAACTCATCGTGTCGCCAGGCGTGGACATGAACTTTAACAACATTGAAGGTCTGCAAGCCGCCAATGCCAGTGGCCAGATTTTGCAAGCTTGGAAAGCCGGTGCTGAAACCACCGCACTTCGTCAACAACTCCAAGCCATGCCCGATGGTGGCGTCTTTGCCATCACCGTGCCTGAGGCGCCTTACAAATGCCCACCCGGGCCTTATGAACGCGCCAGCCAAGTGGCGCATTACTTCAAGCAAGCCAAGCCCACATCGAAGGTTTTGATTTTGGATGCCAACCCCGATGTCACGTCCAAGGGCCCGCTGTTTAAAAAATTCTGGTCTGACAATTACAAAGACATGATTGAGTTCAGACCCAACCACAAGGTTGTGGCGGTCGACGCCAAAACCAACACCCTTAAATTTGATGCACAAGACAGCGTGCGTGCCGATGTACTCAATGTGCTGCCCGATATGCGTGCGGGCGCTATCGCTATGCAAACGGGTTTGGCCACGGTCAATGCCCGATGGTGCGGCATCAACTACCAAACTTTCGAGTCCTTGGCGGCCAAAGATGTGCATGTGTTGGGCGACGCGATTTTGGCGGCACCCGCCATGCCCAAGTCGGGTCATATGGCCAATTCACATGCCAAAGTGGCCGCCGCTGCGGTGGTGGCACAACTGAGTGAGTTGGCCGTCAACCCTGCGCCCTTTCTGACCAACACCTGCTACAGCTATGTCAGCGACAACATGGTGATACACGTGGCTTCCGTCCATCAATTCAATGTGGATGAAAAAACCTACAAAACCGTGCCAGGCTCGGGTGGCGTTTCCGCTGAGGCCAACACCTTGGAAGCCACTTACGCTTGGAGCTGGGCGCAAAATATTTGGGCTGACAGCTTGCTTTAAAGCATGTCGGGCGATTGGTAGGCCACATGCCCATTGACCAGTGTCGCTTTCACAAGGGCCGTCATTTCGCTGCCGCTGAGATCAAACGCAAAAGGTGTGTGCTTGGAATGACTGCGCAGGTTTTCAGGCAACACTTGCCAACTTGCCTGAGGGTCTAGCACGCACACATCAGCATACCCACCCACTTGCAAACGACCTAAACCTGCTTGCCCCACAAGCGCCGCAGGTGCGCTGGTGATGACTTCAACAGCACGTGTGATGTCTACATGGCTTTGAGCCGCCCATTTCATGCTGGCACCGAGTAACAACTCTAGGGCCGTGGCACCGGGCTCGGCTTGGGCAAACGGTAAAGCCTTGGCGTCGCCTTCAACCGGTGTGTGGTCGGAAACCAATACATCAATCGTGCCATCGGCCAAACCTTGACGCAGGGCTTCACGGTCTCTTTGCTGTCGCAAAGGCGGGGTTAAGCGCGCACGGGTATCAAAGTAGCCCATATCGGCATCGGTGAAATGCAAGTTGTGAATACTGACATCGCAGCTCAGAGGCAAGCCTTCGGCCTTGGCGGCACGCACCAACTCAACGCCAGCGGCACTGGAGAGTTTGCTGATGTGAACACGCGTGCCAGTGATTCGCATGAGGTCAATAGTGGTATGTAAAGCAATCGTCTCCGCAGCCACAGACACGCCACTCAAACCCATGCGGGTTGCCAATGAACCACTGGCCACCACACCTTGGCCTAAAAAGCCGTCTTGGGCTCTGAGCCATACACAAAAACCAAAACTTGCTGCATATTGCATGGCACGCTGCAAACCTTGGGTGTTTTGAATAGCGTGCTCGGCCTGGGTGAAGCCTACGCAACCGGCTTGTGTCAATTCAACCATGGGACTCAAAGTTTCACCCACCAGACCTCGGGTTAATGCGCCCAAAGGAAACACTTTGGCCAAATGCAAGCGTTCGGCGCGAAACTTCAGCATGTCCACCAGTCCCGGCTCGTCGAGCACGGGTTGGGTATCAGGCATACAAACAACGCTGGTGACTCCACCGGCCACTGCCGCGGCCAATTCGCTCTCAAGCATCCCCTCATGCGCATGCCCTGGTTCACCCAAGCGAGCACAGGCGTCAACCAAGCCGGGAATGACCAAGCAATGGCTAGCGTCGATTCGCCTATCGGGATGAAAGTCAGAGGAGACCTGCCCTATGCTGACCACCTTGGTGTCTGCAATAGCAAGATCTGCCATGGCATTGAAACCACTTGCAGGGTCAATCAAATGGCCGTTTTCAATCAAAATCTTCATGCATCATTCCCCGCGACGATAGACATGACCGCCATGCGAACCGCAATACCAAAAGTCACCTGATTGAGGATCACGCTTTGCGGCCCATCCACCACAGCAGATTCAATTTCAACACCTCGGTTGATGGGCCCTGGGTGCATCACGATGGCGTCGGGTTTGGCCATCTGCAAACGCGAAGTGGTCAAGCCGAAATTTTTAAAGTACTCTTGACTAGAGGGAAGCAAAGCACCGCTCATGCGTTCGTTTTGCAAGCGTAAAGCTATCACCACATCACAGTCACGAATGCCTTCATCAAGGTCGTGGAAAACTTTGACGCCCAACTGAGAAAGATCTGAGGGAATCAATGTGCGCGGGCCCACCAC
>JABMMR010000043.1 GCA_013205525.1 Burkholderiales bacterium
AATCCACCGCTTTTTGGCCACGCACACCTTCCACGCTGGTGCAAAAAATATCGGCAAGATCGTGGCGCACATGTCGCTTGTCAGTGATGCGGGTCAAGCCGCCCGTGCCAGGCAACACACCCAATAAAGGCACTTCCGGCAAAGACACGCTGGAAGAGCGGTCGTCGACCAACACAATCTCATCACAGGCCAGCGCCAACTCGTAGCCGCCGCCCGCACATGCGCCGTTGACAGCCGCGACAAATTTCAAACCGCTGTGGCGACTGCTGTCTTCGATGCCGTTACGGGTTTCATTAGTGAATTTACAAAAATTCACTTTCCAAGCATGGCTGGACAAACCTAACATGAAAATATTGGCACCCGAGCAAAAAATCCGGTCTTTCAAACTGGTGACCACCACCGACTTGACCTCGGGGTGCTCAAAACGCACTCGCTGCAAGGCGTCGTGCAACTCGATGTCCACACCCAAGTCGTATGAATTGAGTTTAAGTTTGTAGCCTGGCAAGATGCCGCCGTCTTCTTGAATATTCAAAGACAAAGTGGCAACCTCGCCCTCAACTTTCAGTGACCAATGGCGGTAAAGACTGGGCTGGGTTTGGTAATCGACGTTGAAGTCTGACATGCGGGCATTCCTTTGCAGTGATCATCCTGCTGTAATGCGCCAAATTTACGCATTATATTTCATATTATTGATTTTGCGATAAGTAGGATTTTTTAAGCGCCTGAAAACTGGCTTCTAACGACTGCTGGCTGGTGTCAAATTGCAAATCCGCCTTGGCATAAAACGACGAGCGGCTGCTGAGAATGCGGCGCAAATCCTGCATGGCCTCGGTGCTGGCCGCCATCGGACGGGTGTCGCCTTGAGCCAAGACGCGTGCCATATGGTCTTCGGGTGTGGCTTGCAACCAAATCGTGAAGCATTGCGCCAGCAGCCTATCGAAGGTGGCTTCCTCGGACACCAAGCCCCCGGGAGTTGCCAGCACCGCATGGGGATGCTGCGCCAAGCTGTCCTGCAAGGCGCGGCGCTCGTAGCGGCGGTAAGCCTGCGGCCCGTACAGGCCGTGAATTTCACTGATGCTGCAGCCCGCAAGTTGTTCAATGACGCGGCTGAGTTCAACAAACACATAGCCCAGTTCTTTGGCCAAACGCTGACCCAAAGTGGATTTACCCGCCCCGCGCAGGCCAATCAGGGCAATATGCTGACGCCGCAAACTGCCGCTGGCGGGGGCCTCTTCCAGCAAACTCACCAAGCTGCATTGCAAAGCTTTGGCGACTTGCAACAAAACCAATATAGAAGCGTTACCCGTGCCGGCTTCCAAGTTGGCCCAATGCCGCTCGGACACTTGGGCACGCGCCGCAGCTGACTTGCGCGACAAACCCCGTCGGCCACGCAGTTGCCTCACCCGCTCGGCCAAAGCCATCAGATAAGGGTGTTTTTCGTCTAGGGGTGTGTTGCGCATACATGCACTTTAATGCATCTTGTGCGCAAGCCTTTTTCAGGTGTCCTTTGACACCGTGATGGTGGGAAATTTCGACGAAAAATCTTTCGCCTTGGCGGCCACTGCCACGGCCAATTGACGCGCCACGGCCTTGTAAATGCCCGTCACTTCTCCGTCGGGGTCAGCCACTACGCTTGGCAGGCCGCTGTCGGCTTGCACGCGAATGGCCATGCTCAAGGGCAAAGCGCCCAAATAAGTCATGCCCTCGGCTTGCGCCATTTTTTTGCCGCCTTCAACGCCAAAAATGTGTTCCGCGTGACCGCACTGGCTACATACATGGACCGCCATGTTTTCCACCACGCCAAGAATGGGCACGCCCACTTTTTGAAACATGCGAATGCCTTTCAAGGCATCAATCAGCGCAATGTCTTGCGGCGTGGTGACGATGACCGCGCCAGTCAGCGGCACGCGTTGGCTCAGCGTCAACTGGATGTCGCCGGTGCCTGGGGGCATATCAACAATCAAATAATCCAAGTCGCGCCAGTTGGTTTGGCGCAGCAGTTGCTCGAGTGCCTGCGTGGCCATGGGGCCGCGCCACACCATGGCTTGGTCTTGCGCCACCAAAAACCCAATCGACATCACCTGCACACCGTGGGCTTCCAAGGGC
>JABMMR010000044.1 GCA_013205525.1 Burkholderiales bacterium
ACCAATATATTGCTGACCCCTTTGGCCAGCAAATGCACACAAGCTTTCAAGCCTTTCAACGCCGAAACAAAAACCCCCGCGTCAGCCGAATGCCGGACAAGTGATATCACTTTGGCTGAATTTAAATCTTTGCGCGGCAAGATGGATGGGTTCAACCCCAAGGCCCTCACACCTCAAGAGTTTGCGGCTGGCACCCCCACTTGGCGCACCGACTTGTACGCAGGCCCCAGCAGTGGCACATTGATGAGCCACCAAGAAAGCATCGCATTATTTAAACGACTGGGCGTCAAGATGACACCTGAGCTCAAAGAAGCCAGTGTCGCCATGCCGTTTGAAGGATTCAGCCAGCAAGACTATGCGCAAAAAATGCTGGATGAATACAAGGCGGCTGGGGTCAACCCACAAGAGGTATTTCCTCAATCATTTCATTCAGCAGATATTTTTTACTGGATAAAAAATGAGCCCGCATTTGCCAAGCAAGCTGTTTTTTTGGATGCAGCAGAAACCGTCAATGACCTTCCCTCTTTAAAGACACTCAAAGAATACAAAGCAAAAGGCATCACCATTGTGGCGCCACCGATATTTGCATTGCTGAGTTTGCAAGAGGGGAAATTGGTCCCGTCTGCTTATGCCAAAGACGTTAAAAGTGCAGGCCTTGAAATCATCACATGGTCGCTAGAGCGTTCCGGCCTGATGGCACAAGACAAAGGCGGTTGGTATTACCAATCCGTCACAAAAGCCATACATCATGAAGGTGCTATTTTGGAAGCCTTGGATGTATTGGCCAAAGACGTTGGCATTCGGGGTATTTTTTCCGATTGGCCAGCCACAACCACTTTTTACGCCAACTGCATGGGACTCAAGTGAAATATTTTTCTAAATTAATTTTTTCCGTTGTCTCACTCTTGACTCCTGTATTGCCTTTTTTTCTTTTTTTACTTTTTTGGGATAAAAAAATTATCCTTAACTACGCAGACAGCTTGCGGAGAATTCGAATTCATTTAGAAGAGTTATCAAAAGGTCCGGTGACCCATTTCTTGGAAGACGTTTTTCTGCGTGAAAAAAATATTCCTGTACAAATACAAGGCTCTTGCACCCAATGTGGAAATTGCTGCTTAAACAAACAATGTTTCTTTTTAAAAGCAGCAGAAGACGATAAATTGCAATGCGGAATTTACGGTTCTTTTTGGCGGCGTTTTTCCAATTGCAATTCATATCCCCTGCATGCGCACGATATCGAGCGTTATGCCTGCCCTGGTTTTTCTGTGATTCACATCACGCCTACAAACATTTCCCGTCCCGGGAAAAAAGTTTTGACTGAAACAGCCATTCAAAGGGAGACAGCATGACCAACCAGTCACAGTTTGATGCCGAGCAGTTGCGCAAAATCAGAGAAGACATCCTAGACTCCATCGACGAAGAGCTTGAGATGACCTTGGAAGATGGCCAAGATGAAAATGACCCACTGGCAACGGAAGAGGAAAAAAAGTCTCGTGCTATCTACTTTCGAGAACTTTTGCGACTGCAGGGTGAACTGGTTAAGCTGCAAGACTGGGTGGTAGCCAGCAAGCAAAAGGTGGTTATTTTGTTTGAAGGACGCGATGCGGCGGGCAAAGGCGGCGTGATCAAGCGCATCACCCAGCGCCTCAATCCCCGTGTTTGCCGTGTGACTGCACTGCCTGCACCCAACGACCGCGAACGCACCCAGTGGTACTTTCAACGCTACGTCACTCACCTGCCGGCTGCAGGTGAAATTGTTTTGTTCGACCGAAGCTGGTACAACCGGGCAGGCGTTGAGCGGGTCATGGGCTTTTGCAATGAAGATGAGTACGAAGAGTTTTTCCGTACGGTTCCTGAGTTCGAAAAAATGCTGGTTCGCAGTGGCATCATTTTGTTGAAGTATTGGTTTTCCATCACCGATGACGAGCAACATGCCCGCTTCTTGGGTCGTATTCACGACCCATTGAAACAGTGGAAGCTCAGCCCCATGGACTTAGAGAGCCGCCGTCGCTGGGAGGATTACACCCGCGCCAAAGAAACCATGATTGAGCGCACCCATATCCCCGAAGCCCCTTGGTGGGTTGTCCAAGCCGTGGATAAAAAACGTGCACGCCTGAACTGCATCAATCATTTGCTGAGCCAGTTCAACTACCATGAAGTTGCGCATGCAGAGATTGCTTTGCCAGCAAGGGTGCGCAATCCTGACTACATTCGCAACCCCGTACCCGATCAGATGATCGTTCCCGAAAAATACTAATCCCAGAGCTTGCCTAAAGCGGTAATGCAATTTGCCACCGCTCCTTGGTGACTTCGTGCAAATTGTTGACCCGCATCAGCCATTGTTTCTTGACGCTGTTTATCCAAGGCCAACGACAAAGCTTCTCGCATGGCTGAAGCCATGTCGGGACAACGCAGTGCTGCTTGTTCAGCTAAGGCCCATTGCGCGGCTTGTTTAAAGTTAAAGGTGTGCGGCCCCATCACCACCGGACAAGCGCAGGCGCAAGCCTCAATCAGGTTTTGTCCGCCCAATGGCGCAAAACTTCCGCCCAGCATTGCCACACTTGCTGCACCGTAATAAAAAGGCATTTCTCCCAAGGAGTCGCCCAGCACCAGTGTCGACCCTTGGGCAACTTCTTGATGAGCCAAATCTTTGGGCCATTGACTGCGTCTGTGCCACGGCAAGCCCGTGGCTTGCATCAGTGAAGCCACGTCATCAAAACGCTG
>JABMMR010000045.1 GCA_013205525.1 Burkholderiales bacterium
TAATGCCTACGCGAGAAAAGTCGTTGAACTCCAACTGAAACATCAAGCGACTGTTGGGATTTTCGATTAAAGACACCTGACTGCGCGTGACCACCACACGGCCCACCCAACAACCTGCATCGTATTCCAAGCCTGTCAAGGTTTCGATGAAGCGCTTTTCCAGCATGCTGTAGTTGCCTCGACCCACTGTGAACCAGCGCTGCTCGCCCAAACCGCGCCCACGCCCGTTGTCAACGCCCTTGTCCCCCCACAAGTCATTGATCGGCCACTGCCAAGCCACATCCAAGGTGGTTGAGGTAGAACGTTGATAACGGTATGCAGCTGTCAACACCCTGTAACTGCTGGGGTTGTATCGCATGCCCACCGAAGACCTCTCCGATACAGAGGTTTCGGGGTTGTATTGAAAGATGCTGTCCAAGGCCCAGCGTGGGGTTAAAAAAGTGCTCGCGCCTAGCAAGATATCGCTAAAGCTGTCCGTCAGCGGCAGCGTTGTCGGCGTCAGCGCCACCTTTTGGTCTTTGAAACGAAAACGCTGGGCCAATAAAAACCTGGCGCCTTCTGCGCCGGTTTCAGCATCGATCAGGCGCGAGCTTGCGCCCACCGTCAAGGTGCGGCTGTCGGATATGCGGTCTTGGCCAGAGAAAGCGTTCTCGGTATAGAGGGTGGCAAAGTTAAAGTCATTCGCGCCTGTGTCGTAATTGGGCAAATCGCTTTGCGAGCGAAAAGGCGTGTTCACGAAATAAGCCCTTGGCTCCAAGGTCTGTATCCACGGTTTGCCAAACCATTGGCTGGGCCGCTCAAACACCACGCCGCTGTCGATACTGAATGTTGGCACCGTCACACTGGCGTTGTCGCTGGTGGCGCTGGTGCCAAACATACCTCTGTAGGTTTCGTCATATTGGTATCTGCGGGTTTGCAGCATCAGCTTGGGCGTGACGTAACCATAAGGCAAGTATTGCGGCGCACTCACCTGTGTCAGCAGTACCAAGCGCTGCGCATTCGGTTGCTTGCAGTATTGGCTGTCTGCGTACACGCTGCAATACCAAAGCCTGTCGGCGCTAAAGCGCGTGGCTTCTGCGCCTAGCGACATATCCAGCCCGCCAACATCGGCGCGCAAATAGTTGGCGTTGAGCTGCGGCAAGCGATTGAAAGGCGGCGCAATTGGCGCGGTCACATCTTGCAAAGTTTGGTACTGGGTGACGCTGGTGGTGGTGGTGAGTCTGCCACTGGCGGCCCAAGCAAGCGTTGCTGATGACGGCAGCAAGCGCTGCGTCAGCGGACCGCCCGAGACCGTGGAAAAGTCGCGCCAATAGTTGGCATCACTCACGCGGTTGAGGTTAAGGCCAAAACCAATCGGTTGGCGACTGTCAGGCCATCCGGTGTGCTGGTGGCTGTAGCCCCAGCGGAATTTTTCGCGTAAAGCGTCGTAAGGCATGACATTAAGCTTGGCCACGCCTTCGTAAGGTGGGGTGGGTATTTTTCTTTCTAGATAACGAAACTCACTGTCAAATCGTGTGCCGCGCTTGGCCATAGAGGTGGTGGTGACTGTCAAGTCGCGGTTGGGCGCGAGGTTCAGGTAATACGGCACACTGGCTTCGACGCCGCCTTTGCTGTCAATGGCGAAAACGGGCGGTAAAACCCCTGATCTACGCTGCGCCGTTAAAGGAAAACTGAAAGACGGTATCGGTAACAAGGGCACATTCATGAAACGCAGCAACCCGTCTTGTGCTGTACCTTCATTAAGGTCATTGTCAAAGTTAATTTTTTCAGCCTCCACCATCCAATCGGGCAACCAAGAAGGCCCTGGTTTGCGGGTACAGGTGGTGTAGGTGGCTTTTTTCGCCACCGAATGCTTGTCGTCAATAAAGTCAAAGCGCTGAGCATTGCCATGGCCTGCGGAGCGTAAAAACTGGTAGCTGGGATTGAGGAAAAAGCCGCTGAAGGCATCAACTTGTAAATCAAGCTCGCTTCCTTGGTAGCGGTTGCCACCACGGTTCAGGTACACATTGCCTGTGGCGCGGGCGCGGTCATCAGGTTGGTAGTAATCGATACTGTCGGCGCGAATCAGGGTGTCGGCTTTGCGAAAAATGCTGTTGCCTTGCATGGTCGTGTCAAGGTCGGTGCGTCCGCTTACAAAATCGCTTTCTACAAAGGTGGGTAACTGCGAGCGCACTTGCGGCGTCCAACGCTCTACCAGCCCTGTACTGGGTTTAAGTTTGAGCGCGGGTTCTCCTTCTTGCGCCCAAACGGGTGAACACAGCAAGCCCAAGCATGGCAACATGCTACTGAGCACTGACAATATGAAAATCTGACGCATGAGAGAAGACGGGGCCGCCCGAAAGCGCTGTTTGTAGAATTTAGATTATCCATGACCCTATCTGATCACGACCTTCCCCCTCAACAGCCCCTGTGCAGCGCCATCGAACAGCTGGGCTGGCAAGACATGTCTCGCGCCCACGCTTTCTCGCAATGGCTTGAGTCTGTGCGCGTGGCGTATGACTTAAGTCCAGACAGCGTGCGAGCAGCCAGTGCTGACGCCAGTTTCAGGCGCTACTTTCGTGTCAATGCCGCAAGTGCCAGCTTGATCATCATGGACGCCCCGCCCGACAAGGAAAACAGCCAGCCGTTTGTGGAGATGGCTGGCTTGATGCAAGCCGCTGGTTTGTTGGTGCCCAAGGTATTGGCTTGGAACCCGGCCTTGGGCTTTATGTTGCTGGATGATTTGGGCCAGCACACCATGATGCAGGTGCTAGACACAGATCATGCAGACCGAAATTTAGGTTTTTTCAATCGCGCCTTGGACGCGCTGCTGGTGTGGCAACTAGCTTCTCGCCCTGATATTCTTCCCCTTTACGATGCGCCCTTGCTGCAGCGCGAATTGCAATTGTTTCCCGATTGGTATGTGGGTCAGTACCGCGGCAAGACCCTAGACGACACTCAAAAACAGCAGCTTCAACAATGCTTTGATGTGCTGGTGGCGCGCAACTTGTCCGCCCCCATGGTGTATGTTCACCGCGACTTCATGCCACGCAACCTGATGCTGCCTTGGGACCCCGAGGAGGCTCGCTTAGGCGTGCTCGATTTTCAAGACGCGGTCTATGGCCCCATCACCTACGACATTGCCAGCCTGATGCGCGACGCCTTCATCAGCTGGGAGGAAGATTTCTGCATCGATGTCACGGTTCGCTACTGGGAGCGAGCCCGCGCTTTGGGCATGCTCGACCATGCGGGTTGGCACAGCGACTTTGGCGCTTTTTACAGCGCGGTTGAATGGATGGGCTTGCAACGGCATTTGAAGGTCGCCGGCATTTTTGCCCGCCTGAGCTTGCGCGATGGAAAACCCAAGTACCTGGCAGACAGCCCACGTTTCATCTCCTACATACGCGCCACCTGCGGGCGCTACCGTGAGCTCAAGCCGCTGTTGCGTTTGATCGACAGCATTGAGGATCACACGGCTGTCAGTGGCTACGCCTACGGGCGGGTCTAAGGCGTATTGGTGCCCCGTTTCTTCTGCCCTGTCCCGTTGAAACTGGGTATGCGCATGGACTTGCCCTCGGAAACTGTTCGCCATATTCAAGTGATGCGTTTGCAACCGGGTAAACATGTCACGCTGTTTGACGGTCTGGGCGGAGAATACGGCGCTTGTATATTGGCGATGACGCGCAGCAGTGTGCATGTAAGCCTCGACACCCATGAAGCCATTGAGCGCGAAAGCCCTGTTGTCAGTCAACTGCTAATCGGCATGCCAGCCAATGATCGAATGGATTGGCTGGTGGAAAAAGCCACCGAGCTGGGCGCCACGCGCATCACCCCGCTGATGACCGCCCATGGTGTACTGCGCTTGAGCCCCGAGAGAGCGCTCAAGCGCCAATTGCACTGGTTAGCTGTTTCACAATCGGCCTGTGCGCAATCGGGGCGCAACAAGATTCCCTGTATCGATGTCCCTCAGACTTGGAACGATTGGCTAAGCGCTTGGGCGCCAGACCCGTCGCAACAAAAATGGCTGCTTTCTTTGCGCCCCGAGGCTGCCCCTTTGGCGCAATTGCCACTTAGCGTCACAACTGGCGTGGCGTTACTCAGCGGCCCTGAGGGTGGCTTGAGTCGAGAGGAAGAAGCGCAAGCGCTTGAGCGTGGCTTTATGTCCGTGAGTTTGGGCCCGCGCATTTTGCGTGCAGAAACTGCGCCCTTGGCGGTGCTGACGAACTGGCTTTAAACCGCGTAACGGCTGTCGAGCCAAGCCTGCAACTTGGCAATCACCATGGCTTTTTCTGGGTCGTTGAAAATTTCGTGGTACATCACATTGAAGCAATGCGCTTGCACCACATAGGGCGGCGCCGCTTGCGCAAATGAGGCGCTGGCTTGGGGCAAGACCAACTGATCTTGACCGGCATACAGCAACAAGCTTGGCATCTGCCATGTGCTGGCTTCTTGTACCGTTTTGGCACCCTCGGTTATCACCCAAGACGCCAAGCTGGCAGATATATTTCTGTGTACCAAGGGGTCGTGCTGGTAGGCGCGCACGATCTGCGCGTCGCGCGCCAGCCATGCTGTTTTCAAGCCGTTGTCCACCCGCAGATGGGGTAGCAACTTTGGCAATGTTGCCAGCAAGAATTTTTGGATCATGTTGGTCTGTGCACCCAAGGCCGGTGAGCTCATCACCAAAGCATCGATATGCGGCAGTCCTTGCGCGACTGCGCGCGCGGCAACCAAGCCACCCATGCTATGGCCTAGCAAGACCAAGGGTGAGTGCGTCAGACTGCGCACATGGTCGATGACAAAAGCTGCATCGTCGACCAACTGATGCGGATGCAGCAAGTTGCCACGCAAGCCGCTGGACAAACCATGTCCATGGTGGTCGTAACCGAACACCGTGTAGCCGGCTGCTTGCAAGGCGCTGGCTATATGGCCATAGCGCCCCATGTGCTCTCCCAAGCCATGCAGCAACAGCACAACAGCTTGTGCGACCCCTGGCGCGTTGGGCCAAGTGTAGAAAGCCAAAGTTTGCTCGCCATGCTCGAGTTGGGTGATTTGGGGTTTTTGGGCAGCAAAGCTTGCTATTGAGGACATGGATGCTTAGTTATTCAGAGCAGACAATTGGAACACAGCAGTTGCGGCTCTGGCGTTGGGCCAGCGACGCACCACGCCGTTGTCTTGTAAACCAAATGCGTCTTGAATATGTAGCTGGTTTTTTTTCGCCAAGCTTAAAAAGTCTGCAAATGTGCCCACCCGGATATTGGGCGTGTCATACCACTCAAAGGGCAGTTTTTTCGTCACCGGCATGCGTCCAAGCAGCACGCTTAATCGATTCGGCCAATGCGCAAAGTTGGGAAAGGTCACAATGCCCATGCGGCCCACACGAACTGTTTCCACCAACATGGTTTGTGCATTTCGCAAGTGCTGCAAGGTGTCAATTTGCAAAACCACATCAAAGCTTTGGTCATCAAACATCGACAAGCCTTGGTCGAGATTGAGCTGTATCACTTCGACGCCTCGCTTGACGCAGGCAAGCACATTGGCGTCATCTATCTCTACGCCATAACCGCTGCAGCCATGGTGTTGTTGCAAATAGGCCAGCATGGCTCCGTCGCCACAACCCAAGTCCAGTACACGGCTTCCATAAGGAACCATTTGTACAACCGCATCGCGTAATACGGGGTTCATGCGGCCTCCTCAAGGCTGATGCGCTCAAAATAAGCCCCCACCAGCGACAAGTAGCGTGGGTCGTCCAATAAAAAAGCATCGTGTCCATGCGGCGCATCAATTTCTGCGTAGCTGACCTGGCGTTGGTTGGCAACCAAGGCTTTAACCATTTCTCTGCTGCGTGCAGGCGCAAAGCGCCAATCGGTGGTGAAACTGACCAATAAAAACTTTGCGGTTGCTCTAGCCAGCGCTTGCTGCAAATTGCCTTGGTATGCAGCCCCAGGGTCGAAATAATCTAACGCTCGTGTGATCAGCAAATAGGTATTGGCATCAAAGTATTCGCTGAATTTATCGCCTTGGTAGCGCAAATAACTTTCTATCTGGAACTCGGCTTCCTGCGTGCTGTATTTGAAGATTTCGCCTTCTTGCAATAGACGCCCAAATTTGGTGTTCATCACATCATCACTTAAATAGGTGATGTGGCCCAACATACGCGCAATCCGCAAACCACGCTTTGGAATGACGCCCTGCGCATAAAAATGTCCGCCATGAAAGTCGGGGTCGGTGGCAATAGCGCGGCGCGCCACTTCATTGAAAGCAATATTTTCGGCGTTCAAGTTGGGTGAGCTGGCGATCACCACTGCGTGTCTGACGCGATGGGGATACTGCAAACTCCAACTCAAGGCCTGCATGCCACCCAAGCTGCCGCCCATGACTGCCGCCAATTGGTCAATGCCCAAGCGATCGAGCAAGCGGGCTTGGGCGTTCACCCAATCTTCCACAGTCACAACCGGGAAATCTGCACCATAAACATGTCCCGTCTCAGGGTTGGTGTGCATGGGGCCCGTGGAGCCAAAACAAGAACCTATGTTGTTCACGCCAATCACAAAAAACCGGTTGGTATCGACCGCTTTTCCAGGCCCGACCATGTTGTCCCACCAGCCTTGGCTTTTGTCTTCGGCCAAATAACTTCCCGCCACATGGTGAGAGGCATTCAAAGCGTGACAGATCAATACCGCGTTACTGCGATCGGCGTTGAGTTCGCCATAAGTTTCATAACTTAACTCGTACTGGCGCAATACGCCGCCGCCTTGCAGTTGCAAAGGCTGATCAAAACTTAAGGACTGAGGAGAAACTATGAATGACATCAAAAACCCAACATCACCAAAAACGGCGCCAAATGGGCTGACGTCTTTAGCTGAACTTGTTTACGCGCCCGCAAGCTGTGGCAAATCGGCGCATTTTAAGTATACCCAAGCGGCCATCGCTTCATTTATGCCCTAATGGTGCGGTTATTGCTTTATTTTGGTGCAACTTCGGTTTGAGTGCTTTTTTGCACCATTTTTAAACATAAATCCCCTGGAGATCTCATGGACGCACCTAAACAGGGCATCGATGCTTTGTTCATATTGCTTGGCGCCATCATGGTGCTGGCCATGCATGCTGGTTTTGCTTTCTTGGAGCTGGGCACGGTTCGCAAAAAAAACCAAGTCAATGCTTTGGTAAAAATTCTGGTGGATTTCAGTATCTCTACCGTGGTTTATTTTGTGGTTGGCTACAGCGTGGCCTATGGCACCACATTTTTTGTGAGTGCAGAAGCCTTGTCCGCGCAGAACGGCTACTCGCTGGTGAAGTTTTTCTTTCTACTTACTTTTGCCGCAGCGATTCCGGCCATTGTGTCTGGCGGTATTGCAGAGCGTGCACGTTTTTACCCTCAACTTTTAGCTACTGCAGTTATTGTTGGGTTTATTTACCCGCTTTACGAGGGCCTGGTCTGGAATCAGCATTTTGGTTTTCAAGCTTGGCTCAAATCCCTCACCGGCGATGAGTTTCATGACTTTGCTGGCTCGGTGGTGGTTCATGCGCTTGGTGGCTGGATTGCTTTACCAGCGGTTATTTTATTGGGCGCTCGCAGCAACCGCTATAAAAAAGATGGCGCCATCTCAGCCCACCCGCCTTCGAGTATTCCTTTTTTATCCTTGGGCGCTTGGATTCTTTGCGTGGGCTGGTTTGGATTCAATGTCATGAGCGCCCAAACCATTGACAAAATTTCTGGCTTGGTTGCGGTCAACAGCCTGATGGCCATGGTGGGCGGCACGTTGGCGGCCTTATGGGTGGGCAAAAATGACCCGGGCTTTGTTTACAACGGCCCTCTTGCTGGCTTGGTTGCCGTCTGTGCAGGCTCTGATGTGATGCACCCTTTTGGGGCGCTTGTAGTTGGTTCGGTTGCGGGTGCTTTGTTTGTGGTGATGTTTACTTTGACCCAAAACCGCTGGAAGATTGATGATGTTTTGGGTGTTTGGCCACTCCACGGCCTTTGTGGAACTTGGGGCGGAATCGCTGCGGGTGTTTTTGGCCTGCCTGCCTTAGGGGGCTTAGGTGGCGTTAATGTTTGGGCGCAGCTGCTGGGAACCCTTGTTGCTATAGTTTGGGCCTTGCTGTCTTCATGCCTGCTGTACGGTTTGCTGAAAGCCACCATGGGCCTGCGCTTAAGCCAAGAAGAAGAATTTGACGGCGCAGACTTGACGATCCACAAGATCAATGCCAGTCCAGAGCGTGAGGTAAGTTGGTAAATTTTTGTCGTTTTTCCACTTTTATAGTGCAATTTGAGGATAAACACTTGTTTTTCTTCACAAAATCTGTTTCATAATGGTTTGGACTGTGTAATGCGTGAGGGCGCATATACAGCTTGTGGGTGATGGCTTAGTTTCGCTTCTAGACTTTTGTGGACAGATGCATTCGGGACTACTTCGCTTTTTTATTTGTTTTTATGGAGTCCCTGAATGGGTAACAAACTGTACGTCGGCAATCTGCCATATTCCGTGCGCGATGGCGACTTGGAACAATCTTTTGGTCAATTCGGCACTGTCACCAGCGCCAAGGTCATGATGGAGCGCGACACAGGTCGCTCCAAAGGCTTTGGTTTTGTTGAAATGGGCAGCGATGCTGA
>JABMMR010000046.1 GCA_013205525.1 Burkholderiales bacterium
CGGATAACACATTGATTCTATTGAGCATTTCTATTGGTGTCCATTAGAAATAGCAAGGCTAAAGAGGGGGGTATTTGATGAATACCAATCATGCTTAAATCTCTATTGGAAAATCTCGGATAAATATATATTAAGTTTTTTCTTGAAGTTATTGATTTTGTTGAAAAAAAATCATTTATTTGCAAAAATGTTTAAAAATAATAAATAAATGTATATATCTTAGTATTCATCTTTTATAATAAAATTATTCAAAATAGCTCAAAACAAAAAACCGAGCAAAATTTGAAAATCTACAAAACATATCTTTTATCAGTTGTTTCGAGGTTCTTTTGCAACGCCCTAAACAGATGAAGGAAGGAAATGCCTTGATAACACACAAATTTTCATGTTTTAGGTTCGAAAAGTCTCACAATCATTTATTGTTATTATTAATTTTATCAAATTCTAAATTTCAGATGACTGCATTTCGCTTTATCGTTGGTATTGGGATTTGCCTGATATGCCAAGGCTGGGCAGGTGCTCAAACTTTGAGTTTAGGCCGACTCATTGAACGAGCGATCGAGTCACACCCTTCCATACGCTCCCAACTGTCCAATGAAAAATCTGCTCAATTAGGAATTGAAACAGCCCAATACCTAAGATACCCCACACCGCAACTTAGTCTAGAGACTGTGAAGAAAAGCAATTCTGACACCACCTATTCGGGCGGTGACGGGGTCGCAACAATTCGAATCACTCAACCTATTTTCAATGGCGGTCTGTTCAGTGCGCAATTAGACAAAGCTAAGGGCAGTTTGTTACTCAGTCAAGCCAGTGTGGATGAGGCGCGCCGGCAAATTGCTTTGCGCGTGGTGCAAGCCTACGCTGAATGGGTGGTTGCGGAATTGAAAGCGCAATCCGTTGAGAAAAGCTTAGAGGTACATCAAAAACTTTTACAACAAGCAAAGAACAGAATTAACGAAGGTGTTTCACCAGCCAGTGATTTAAGCTTGATTCAAGGTCGGCTCGATACAACCTCTGGAGAGTTGTTTTCAGCTAAATTACAGGCCGAGTTATCCATCCAGAAATTGGGCGAATTGACAGACACAACCTTGAACTTAAAGGATTTGAAAAAGGATATGACAGGGCCTTTGATGCCAACCCTGAAAATTGACAGTCTGCTGGCCAACGCACAAATGTATTCACCAGAATTGCAAAAAGCAAAAGCGCAAGCACTCGTCTCTCGAGCCAACGTGAAAGAAAAAGAATCCGCACTTAAACCTGATATTTACGTGCGAGCTGAACGCCAATACGGCAACTACTTCTCAGCTACAGACACCAGTGCACACAGCCGAATTTTTTTGGGAATGACCAGCAAATTCGGACCAGGATTTTCAAGCTTGACGCAAATCAAAAGCGCTAAATACCAAGATGATGCAAGCGAATTCGAGGTTCTGGCCCAGCAAAAACTCATTCGCGAACAAGTACTCAATGATCTCACCGTGCTGCAATCCATTGCGCCACGAGTTCAAGCCATCGAAGGCGCATTGCAGGCTTCTGCTGCGGTGTTTGAATCCTTTGAGAGGCAATTTAACTCTGGACGCAAAACCTGGCTGGACTTGATGACGGTTGTGCGCGATGTCATACAAAACGAAATTCAATTGGCGGAAATTCGCGGTTCTGAACTGCAAAGCAGCTGGCGTTTGCATATTGTGACCAGTCACAATTACTCTCAAACAAGCCCCAAACCATGAGCGCCCACGCCGCACTTTCAGCATGCTTGCTTCGAATAGCACAGCTTCAGCAAAACCCGATTGACCGTCATGCCTTGATGCAAGCCCTTGATGAGGTCTCGAAAAGCAATCCTCGACATGTCAAGCAAGCCTTGGGGAAAATCACACGCATACTGATGCTGCCATCGCCTCAGTGGCAACGCAAACCAGACCCCGCCAATATGCCCCTGCTGGCACACCACTCTTCTTCAGGATGGTTTATTTTGCGCGGTCAAAACGCCCATAAACAATGGGTTATTGAAGCTTGGAGCGACGAGCATCAAAAGCTGGCCGAGTCCACCAGCGATTTACCTACCAAAGACCTGACTCAAATGGCCAAGCTGTCTTTATCGCAGCCATTTGAAGCCTCCAGCAGTCCCGTCTACAGCTTGATCAAGAAACAGGTGTTTTTAAATCCCTCCCGTTTGTTTGAAATCATGCTGGCAACGGTGACCATCAATTTGTTGGCCTTGGGCGCATCGCTCTACAGCATGCAAATTTACAACCGCGTCATACCCACCAGTGCCACCCAAACTTTGATTGTGTTGACCATGGGCGTGTTGCTTGCCATGGTGATCGAGCACCTGATGAAGCACGCACGGTCTTCGCTGTATGACTTGCTCATTGACACAGTGGATCAAAGCCTGTCTCGCAGCGTATTCATGCGCTTGCTTTCAGTTCGCTTAGACCAAATGCCTTCAAGCGTTGGCAGCTTGGCCGCTCAAATGAATGCTTACCAAACTGTAAGAGGCTTTTTGACCACCGCAACCACCAATTTGTTGGTTGATGCGCCTTTTGTCATCATATTTTTGGTGTTGATTGGTTTGGTGGGTCACCCCATACTGTGCGCAGTGCCGCTTGTGTTTTTCTTGATTGCTTTGCTTCTCGGTGTGTGGAATCGAAAAAAGATAGAGAACTTGACCAACAAAGCCTCAGCACTGAGCAACTTTAAAACGGGCATCTTGGTAGAAAGCATCGAAGGCGCTGAAGTCATTAAATCGGGGCATGGTGGTTGGCGCATGCTCAACCGCTGGATGAGTGCATCGGATGAGTCACGCAGCTATGAAAAGGTCATGCGGCAAATCACCGAACGAAACCAACATACCACCGCATCATTGCAACAAGTCTCCTATGTGCTGATGGTTGCCTTAGGTGCTGTTCTGGTTTCTGATGGCCTGACAACTCAAGGTGGGTTGATAGCTTGTTCCATTTTGTCTGGTCGCGTCTTAGGCCCGGTCGCGATGTTGCCCTCACTGCTGCTGCAATGGGGTCATGTAAAAGCAGCATTGAAGGGTCTTGATGGCTTGTGGCTACTGGAAGACGATCACCATGGCCAAGACCATCCACTGACCCCAGAGACCATCCATGGGCTTTACCAAGTGGAAAAGGTCAGTAGCAGTTACCGCGGCAGCAGTCAAAAAGCCCTGCACATTGATAATCTGAGGATTCAGCCGGGCGAGAAAATTGGCGTTCTTGGCCCCATTGGGTCTGGTAAGACCACCTTTCTCAGATTGCTCTCGGGCATGTACAAACCCCAAGAAGGGCGTGTGTTGCTTGATCACATGGACATTGCCCACCTCAGCAAACCTTTGCTGGCTGAAAACATGGGGTTTCTTGCACAAGAAGGTCGTTTGTTTGCTGGCACCCTGCGTGAAAACCTCATCCTAGGCATGCTTGACCCGGGTGACGACAAACTCTTGGCGGCAGCAGAAACAACCGGACTGCTGCAACTGGTGATCAAGGCCCACCCCAAAGGTATGCAATTGCTTATCTCCGAAGGCGGCTTGGGCCTATCAGCAGGCCAACGTCAGTTGGTGCAATTAACCCGTATGTTTTTGCGTAGACCCAAGATTTGGCTGCTTGATGAACCCACCGCATCTATCGATAAGCAAACTGAGGTAAAGATTATTCAGGCGCTATCGAGCCATCTGCGTGAAAGCGACACCTTGGTGATGACGACCCACAAATTTGAGCTCCTCCCTTTGGTAGACAGGCTGATTGTGGTGAACAACCATGAAATTGTGCTCGACGGTCCAAGGGATAAAGTATTGCAACAGTTGCAAAACCCACAAGGGGTCACGCCTATTCACAAAAATATGAAAACCGCATGAGCAACGATTACCAAGATGAGCCCCAAGGTAGCGGCAAATTAATTCTGCTTCTTGCTGCTTGCGTAGCTGTATTCATTGCATGGGCCGCTTATTTTGAAATTGACCAAACCATACACACCACAGGGCAAGTGATTCTGAGTGCGCGTACCCAGTTGGTGCAAGCTGCAGACGGTGGCGTCTTAAAAGAATTGAAAGTGAAAGAGGGCGATACAGTCAAGAGTGGGCAACTGTTAGCGGTTTTAGAAAAGGAACGGGTGCAGGCTAACTTAGATGAAACACGCTCCAAAATCATGTCGCTCAAAGCGGCTCTTTTACGTGCAAAAGCAGAGGTGGCTTTGTCTGCACCTCAGTTCGGCTCTGAATTTAAAAATTACCCTGAATTTGTTTCGTCTCAGATGGGTTTGTACACACAGAGAAAGCTTTCGCTGGACGAGGAATTGCGTTCACTTCAAGATGCTTTGAACATGGCTTTGCAAGAAAAGCGCATGAACGATAACTTGTTTAAAAACGGGGATGTGAGCGAACTTGATGTGCTCAGAGCCAAGCGTCAGGTGACCGAAATTGAGGGTCGAATGAGCGCCAGCAAAAACAAATACCTGCAAGAAACCCGAACTGAATTAACGCGTGTTGAAGACGAGCTCTCAGTACAGCTGCAAAAACTCAATGGCGCAGAAAACCTGCTCCACCATACTGCCCTTAAAGCCCCGATGGATGGGGTGGTGAAAACTTTAAAAATTCACACCTTGGGTGGCGTACTCAGGCCCGGCGACGAACTCATGCACATCGCCCCTGTGGGAGACAACTTGCTTGTCGAAGCCAGAGTGTTACCTGTTGATATGGGTCAATTGGTGGTGGGGCAAACAGTACAAATTTCTTTGGATGCCTACGATTACAGCCTGTATGGCAACCTCACTGGCGAATTGATTGACATCAGCCCTGACACGCTTTCAGATACCAATGCGCAGGGCTCGTCGGTCAATACACCCAATGGTCAGCCAAGTGTTTATTACAAGGTCAATATCCGTTTAGCCAAGGAACAAATCAACCCCAAGGCTCAATTGATTGAAATCAAACCTGGCATGACTGCCAGCATCGATATCCGTACCGGCACCCGCAATCTGCTCAATTATTTGATGAAGCCGGTGATCAAAACCTTGGGGAACTCGCTCAACGAGAGATAGCCCCCAAGTCTTTGCTTAAGCTCTGCCGGTTCCACGGGGCTTAAAACCAGGGGTGCGTTTGGGGCCTGCATAAGACCTGCCACCCGACGGTTTACCGAATCGCTTGGGTTCCGCGCCACTGGGTGCACGTGGGGCGCGTTGGCTGGGCTCCAAGCCAGGAATCATGTCCACGCGTAAAGGCTGCTGGGTGAAATGCTCGATGTCCAAAATTTTACGACGGTCACGCCACTCAGCAAACGTCACAGCCAAGCCGTCACGACCTGCACGTCCTGTGCGTCCAATTCGGTGGGTATAGTCCTCTTGCTTCATTGGCAAGCCGAAATTAAATACATGGCTGATACTGGGCACATCGATACCGCGCGCGGCCACATCGGTAGCCACCAAAATTTGGACACGACCATCGCGCAGCGCTTGCAAACGGCGATTGCGCAAACCTTGGCTGAGGGCACCGTGCAAAGCAACTGCGGAGAAACCCACTTGTTGTAAGTCTTCGGCCAAAGCATCGCATTCAATTTGGGTTGAGGCAAAAACAATGGCTTGATCGATGCTGGTGTCACGCAACCAATGGTCTAGCAGTTTGCGCTTGTGCTGTTGGCTATCAGCCCAAAAAAGAACTTGTTTGATGTTGGCATGCGCCTCTTGGGGCGAGTCGACTTGCAAACGCTGTGGTGCGCGCATGATGCGGGCAGCCAACTGCTGAATACGGGGTGCAAACGTGGCGCTGAACATCATGGTCTGGCGACGGGTCTGGGTGAGTTTGTGTACCTCGGCCAAGTCTTCGGCAAAACCCAAATCAAGCATGCGATCTGCCTCATCAACCACCAAAAACTGAACCTTATCGAGGTGCAATTGTTTGGAGCGCTGCAGGTCTAATAAACGTCCCGGTGTGGCCACCACCAAGTCAGCGTTGTGCAAACGTGCAATTTGCAAGGGGTAAGGCATGCCACCCACCACACAAGCGATACGCAATCCTTTGCAATGACGCACCAAATCGATGGCGTCTTTGGCAACTTGCTGAGCGAGTTCGCGGGTGGGGCAAAGAATCAAGGCCCCTGGGTTGGCGGGTTTGACATGACGTGTATCTGTGGGATTTTTGCGGCGCTGTTTTTTGGGCGATTCTTCACCACGCGCTGCAGCTTGAGCGACCTTGTCGGCCCAAGCCTTGTTTTCGTCTTTTTCTTGTTGCTGTTGTTGTTGCAGCAAGGTGTGCAACACAGGCAACAAAAACGCTGCGGTCTTGCCACTGCCCGTTTGGCTAGAGACCAATAAATCGTTGGCGGGTTTGTCTGCGTTGTCTTGCAAAGCCAAGGGAATAGCGCGGACCTGAACCGTGGTGGGTTGTGTAAAAGACAGGTCGCGAAGTGCGGCCAACAACTCTGGGGCCAGACCCATCTCAACAAAACCAGAGCCGTCAACTTTGGCGGTTTCTTTGGCCATTACAGCAGATGTGGCTTGTTGTAAATCGTTGGACGCTTCAACAACATCGGCCAAAACATGGGAATTCAATTCAGTCATAGATAAAGCCCAGCCTAGCGGCGGGCGCTCCGTTCAAAGGTTGGAAAAACATCAACCTTCAAACAAGCAAGCCAACAATGAATGTTGGCGTGGTTCAATTCTATGAACCCAAGGTGAGAGGCAGATGTAGCAAATGGGTCATTGACCCAACGAATCGTATTCTCGCACGGATTAGGGTCTACCCTGAGAAATATTTTCAAAGCTTCAAAAAATGCTCGCGGTAATGCACTAACTCATCAATCGATTCATGTACATCAGCCAAGGCCGTATGACTTTGATGCTTCTTAAAGGAGGCGTACACCTCTGGCTTCCATCGTTTAGAGAGTTCTTTGAGCGTGCTGACATCCAAATTGCGGTAGTGAAACCA
>JABMMR010000047.1 GCA_013205525.1 Burkholderiales bacterium
CAATTGTCCCAAGCCAGCCAAACCGTGGTGGCCACAGACAGCGCTGAAATCATGCAGGTATGCAAACAATTTGGCATTCAATCCCTGCTGACCCGCGCAGACCACCCCAGCGGGAGCGACCGCTTGGCAGAAGCCGCCAGCCAGCTGTCTTTACCAGATGACGCGATTGTGGTGAATGTGCAGGGGGATGAGCCACTGATAGAGCCGCACAACATCAATGCCGTGGCGCAATTGCTTCATGACCAGCCCAGCTGTGCCGTCAGCACCTTGGCAGACCCCATCAACACCCTTGAGGAGTGGCAAAGCCCGCATTGCGTGAAAGTGGTGTTAAACGCGCAGTCTCAAGCCTTGTATTTCAGCCGTGCCAGTATTCCCTACTTTCGAGGCGGCTTGGACAATCAACTGCCGCCCTACCCCGTTTACCGCCATGTCGGCTTGTACGCTTACCGCTGCGACTTTCTCAAGATTTACCCTACGCTTGTTCCCTCGCCTGCAGAAAAAGCCGAGGCCTTGGAGCAATTGCGGATGTTGTGGCATGGTTATTCGATTGCTGTGCATGTTTCGGATATGCCCAGTGCTGCAGGTGTAGATACCCCAGCAGATTTAGAGCGTGTTCGCCGGATGCTGAGCCCGCCGAATTGACAGTCTGGGGAGAGCTCTGCGTGTTATTCTTATTGAACTTAAAGAAGCGTACTGCCAAGACAGTGCCACTGTAAAAGCAAGGAAGACAATGAGACTGATTCTGTTGGGCGCACCAGGTGCCGGCAAAGGCACACAAGCCTCTTTCATTTGCCAACACTACGCCATTCCCCAAATCTCCACTGGCGACATGCTGCGTGCCGCTGTCAAGGCAGGCACAGAAATGGGTTTAGCCGCCAAAAAAGTGATGGATGCGGGCGGCTTGGTGGGTGACGACATCATCATTGGCTTGGTCAAAGAACGGATTGCTCAACCAGACTGCGCCAAAGGTTTTTTGTTTGATGGCTTTCCCCGCACGATTCCCCAAGCCGATGCCATGAAACAAGCTGGCGTGAAACTCGATTCTGTACTGGAAATCGATGTCCCTTTTGAAGCCATCATCGAGCGCATGAGTGGTCGCCGTGTGCATGTGGCCAGTGGCCGTACCTACCATGTGCGCTTCAATCCGCCAAAGCTTGAAGGTATTGACGACCTCAGCGGCGAAGCTTTGATTCAACGGGATGACGACAAAGAAGACACGGTAAAAAAGCGTCTAGAGGTTTACAGCGCACAAACCCGACCATTGGTTGAATACTATTCATCTTGGGCTGAAAGGGAACCCGCTTTGGCACCCCGCTACCGAGCCATCAGCGGGCAAGGCAGTGTCGAAGACATCACCGCCCGCGCCTTCAAAGCCCTTCAAGACTGACGCTCTTTTTCAGCCAACAGGCTCAAGCACAAGGCCGTTCTGGCTTTGGCTGCACTCAACAAAGTAATTGCTCCCCAGTGGGTGTTGGCTTGTGCATGGGCAAGGCCAAAAATACATCGACTGCTTAGCCACACCCGCACCCCTGCATCTACCGCTTTTTGCAAAGCTTGCTCGAGCGCCTGACTGGCCGTTCCCATGCCCGTGCCTGCCAGCACAATGCCGGCGAGAGGGGTCTCCTCATAATCACTGTTTGCCAGCAAAGCCCTGACCACTGCACCGTCATTCAATGCATGGTTGATGACCATTTCCACTCGGGGCCAACTCGCAACTGACAAGGCATAAGCCAAACTGGGGCGTGGAACTGATTGGGTGGGCGCATCAGGTCTGGCTTGGATGTGCCACTGGCCGTCAACCCAAGTGGCCCAACAGGCCTGAGGACCGCTGGTGAAAGCGTCGACGCTTTCGGTGGTGATTTTTTGTACATCGTGAGAGGTATGAACTTTGCCAGCGCAAACCACAAAAACTCCCCCATGCCCGATATGCGCAGCCCAACTCAGGGCATCTTTGAGGTTGCCAGGCCCATCCGCTAGAGGCGCATTGGCGGGCAACATGGCGCAGGTCAACACCAAAGGTTTGGGCCAAGGCCCCATGGCTTGCAGCAAATAGGCGGTTTCTTCTAAGGTGTCTGTGCCGTGAGTGATGACAACCGCATGGGTATGCGCTTGGCCCATAGAAGTCTGAACCGCTGAAAGCAGGGCCTGCCAATGGCCGACCTGCATGTCCTTGCTGTTGATTTGCGCCACATTCAGAACATCCAATTTGAATTCGTTCACATGGCTTAAATCTTTTATTAAGTCAGCAATCCCTAACTCGCC
>JABMMR010000048.1 GCA_013205525.1 Burkholderiales bacterium
ACATTTTTGCGATGTTTTTTTTCATAGTTTTATTTATGTTTTTCAGACAGGATTTCTGATTTTTATACAGTGTGCAGTAACTCTTACAGAGAAATAAAATTAGTATAAAATTATTCATTGTTCATACAATCTCCCCTACCAATATGCAAGGCCATTAGCCTTGTCGGCCCCACTTTACGCGGGCATGCTGTTCGCTTACTCCCAGAAGACTATTGCTGTCTATGTTGTCATTCGCAGTGTGTCGTTGCACCAGGTTGACCTGCCACCTAAGGTCGTCAGAACCGACGTGGCTTTGTGGCGGCTGGCTGCAGTTATCCGCGTCAGAATTGGCGGAACATAAGCGTTGTGCCGCAATTTGCGGCAGACGGTCGAGGCGGCAGGATCGTTTGAATCAATGCGCGTTCCTCTGTTTGAAGTTGGGTGTAGTGGTTGGGCATGCAATAATTTTTTTACGAAAATTGTTACAGTTAGGATTTGAGCGCGGCAAGAATAAATCCTTTAATCAACCGGTTTAAAGCTATATGCAAAAAAAATATGCCTCGCTACTTTCCCATATGACCAGTCTTGTGCCTCTTTTTTCTGTTGCGCTCCTCGCACTTTTTATTTGCCTGCCATCCGCGCAGGCTCAGGCCATCAAGCTACAACGCCAAGGTGAATACACATTCATTACAGGGGGGTTAAATGATGAAGAACAAACCTATCTAGACGCGCAAGCCCCCAAATACCCTATTCAACTTGTGTTTCGAAATAACGGCCAAATCAAAGATGTCAAAGAAGTGGCTTTACGCGTGAAAAATGTATCCGGTGAAGTCATGGTCGAAACCAAAATCAAAGGACCGTTTCTTTACTTGAATCCACCCGCCAGTGGTCGTTTTACTTTTGAAGCCGACCTGGGTTCGGAAACCATCAGCATGACCAAAGACCTGATAGGTCGGCGTTATCTGCATCTGGTGTTTGACTTCAACAAGGCGAAAGCGGATTGAAATATGAGATCAGACCCGGCGATTTGTTTACCGGTGCGTGCCATTGTTTGTTTGATCGTATGCCTATGGTTTGCAGGACTTGCAGCAGCAAATGATTCAAGCAACAACACCGGCATGTATGAAAAATATAAAAATGGTAAGCAGAAATTTTTAGATGATTTTGCCGGTGCCAATTTGAAACTGGACCGGCAGGATTTGATTCCTGTGCTTTTTTCCAGCATTCATGACTTGTCCAAATATCCCTTGCCGGATAAATTACCAACCATCAGTTTTTTATCTTCAGCCGACTTAAGCCGGTTTGCCTGCAATTCAAGATGTCTTGTACTCGGCCATTACCCGGGAGGAGAGACCATATATTTGGACGAGAAACTCAAGCCGGAGTCAAATCTTTTTGACCGTTCTGTCTTGCTTCATGAAATGGTGCATTACCTACAGCACTCGTCCGGACAGAATGCAGAATTATTGAAAACAACTCAAGAAAAATGCGTTCTTTGGTACAAGCGTGAACAAGAGGCTTATGCTATCCAAGATGCTTTCCTGGTAGCGGTGTCTAGTCCGGTGAGAGCCGGATATTTCCCAGCGCATGCTAATTGTATGGGGCTTGATTAATTAGCCGCGGTTTTCGGGTGGCTGCTCATCTTCATAGTAGCCGTCATACCAAGTACCACTGAAAATTTTCCCTTCAGGGGTCAGCATTTGCCCATGACCATGGGGCTTACCGTCTTTCCAGCCGCCTTGGTACCAGGTGCCGTCTACATGTTGGTAATGGCCTTTGCCGTTTTGCAAGCTGTTTTTCCATTCGCCGGTGTAAACACCATCTTTGCGGGTTAACTTGCCTTCGCCTTCAGCCCAGCCCTTGACCAGTTGTCCCTCGTAGGTATCGGTGACAGTGCCATTGATTCGCCAGGTGAGCTTGCCCTCACCGGTGGCTAAACCTTGTTCACAAGCGCCTGTCCAATTGATGGATTCATCTTCTTGAGGAAATACATTGGCTACTTTGCAGCCCTTGCTGTCGCTGATCCATTGCGGTTCCCCGGCGTAGGTCAATCCCGCGGTAAGAGTTATCAGGAAAAAAATTTTACTAACCAGCGATGTATTTTTCATGGCAATTGAAGAATTGGGTTGAAGATGAAATGCTTTATTAACCATCTTAACGACAGCTAATGATTTGAGCTGAACGCAGCAAACAATTTCCCCGTTTCCCTTGAAACCATGAAGACTGTAAAGTCGCTTCCAGCACTTGAATAGCTTTCTTATAGTACCCAAAAAAATGTGATTATGAAAATAAACACAACTCTTGAGAAATGGCAATGGCAGACTTCACCTGCCGGTCTCGCAATCGGTACGCATGATGTTGTTGGCGCTCTCCACCGTCCAGCTGTCGCCGTAGCCACCGAAGACCAGGCGCATGACATTGGTCATGTTTTGTTTTTCAACCGAATCCTCAGGTTTGAGCTCTTCGAGTTTGGCCTTGGCCTGAGGAATGGTCATGCCGTCTTCGCGCCATTGCATGGCCTGAGAAGCAAAAGTACCTATGTCTTCACAAGTCATACTGCCCAGTGGATAGGGCGAGGCAGTCGCCTGCAAAGCCGACAGCATGAGTGCGCAAAATATCGCTAATTTGATTTTTTTCATTTCACTGCCCTTTTCAAATATGTTTTTATTTTGCAATTCCTGAGAGCTCACCGCCAATCCGGCGGATTTTCAGGGTGAATTAAAGGTTTGTGCGTATGATTTTAGGAAATTTTTGAATTTTTAGCATTCAAGCAAACTCACCTTGTGTCCATGCCAGTTCAGGCAATACATCTTCACGCAGAACTGCGCCAAGATGGGTGGGTTTGCGATTAGGGTTTCGTAAAGTCCTCATCAGTGATAGTTCTCCAGGTTAACGTTGATGGCATCTTCGCCAATAAATTCGAATGTGATTCGCCAATTTCCAGTCACAGTAACAGCGAACTCACCTTTTCGATCACCCTTCAGTGCGTGGAATTTGTAGCCGGGCAAGTCCATATCCTCAGCTTCCTTTGACGCATCCACATCCGCAATTCGGTACATGGTCTTTGAAGCATCGGGGATGCGATACAAAACCGCGAGTGAAATTTCAATAGTGACGTTGTCTTGCGTGATGGCGTTGATGGGCTTGGGAGGCAACTGCCTTTCTTGTATTTGAACTTTGTAACGAACGCTTTCGAAAAAAGGAATTTAAACAATCGTAGAAAAAGATAAGAAGGAATTTGGTTCCATGAAACTTCCCTGAAGTGATTAGGCTTTCATATCACCTTTAAATGAAGCTGCTTAATCCAAGCTTTCGCTGGGGCTGAAGTTAAGCTCTACCTTGGCGCCACTGGGATCTAAACAAAATAACTGCCAAGGACCTTGGGGTCGATGCTGCAATTTATACGGGTATCCCATCGCATCAAAAGTGGCTTTAACTGTTTTTAAATCACTTGCCGTGAATGCCATGTGGTCAATCACGCCAGCGGGCGGATCTGGAATGGGACGCTCAAAATACAAATGAAGCACCGCGGTGTCACCCGCATATAACCACGCACCAGGAAAACCCAAGTCTGGACGCGGGCCCACCTTTAAGCCAATCAGTCGCTCATAAAAATCCAGCGTTGCAGCTGGGTCTTTCGCCATAGCAGTGAAATGGTTCATCCCAAGAATCATGGTGAATAACTTTCTTTATCTCAAGTTGGTGTGGTGTGTTGGGCCACAATGGCTATTTTGCAACCTCTTGTGCCGCCATGTCCAACTACGACACAACTCCCGATAACTTGCCTGTTCCTTTAGATGATGGCGCTGCCGCGCATTTGTTGGGTCTGTCACTGCCTGCTGTTGCCTTAATGGGAACCCACGCAGCTGAAATTGATGTTTCGCTTTTGATGGGATGGGTGGTGATTTACTGTTACCCGATGACGGGCGTTCCCGGCGTGGCCTTGCCCCCAGGATGGGACCACATTGCGGGCGCGCGTGGTTGCACCCCTCAATCCAATGCTTATAAGCAAGCCCATCCTGCTTTCAAAGCTTTGGGTGCGCAAGTATTTGGCCTGAGCACCCAAGACACGGCATACCAACAAGAAATGGTCGAGCGTTTGCAGTTGCCATTTCATGTTCTGAGTGATGAGCATTTACATTTTCAGAAAAGTTTGAATTTACCCACTTTTTAATCTTTGGGTCAGACCTTGCTTAAGCGCTTAACCATCGTCACGCATGAAGGCGTGATTCAAACTGTGCACTACCCCATTTTTCCAAGTGATTCTGATGCAGCATGGGTGCTGGACTATCTCAAGTCCGTCACATAAAGCCAAAATGTATTTGTAATAATTTGAAATGTTTTTGGACATCACTTAAAAGGCCTTGAAGTATGGCATTCGATATTGTTGGAACAGCCCTTAAGCGACCTTACACATTTGTGGTGATGGCACTGCTGATATTGGTGCTGGGTCCTTTAGCCGCCCTCAAAACCCCGACGGATATTTTTCCTGAAATTCGCATTCCCGTGATCGCTGTGGCTTGGGCATACACAGGTTTGCCGCCCGACCAAATGGCTGGGCGAATCACCACCCTTTATCAGCGTGTGTTAACCACGACGGTCAACGACATTGAGCACATCGAGGCCAACTCCTATGCAGGCGTTGGCATTGTGAAAATCTTTTTCCACCCAGGTGTCAATATCGCTGTTGCCAATGCCCAAGTGACGGCGATCTCGCAATTGATTGTTCGCCAAATGCCGCCTGGCACTGTGCCGCCTTTGATCGTCAACTACAACGCCTCCACCGTACCTATATTGCAACTGGCTCTCTCGGGCCAAGGACTGTCAGAACAAAACTTGGCTGATATCGGTCTGACGCAGGTGAGAACGCCATTGATCAGTGTGGCCGGCGCGGCCATTCCCTTTCCTTATGGCGGCAAATCGCGTTTGGTGCAAATCGATTTGAAATTGCCCGAACTGCAAGCGCGCGGACTGAGTGCGCAAGATGTGGCCAGCGCTTTGGCAGCGCAAAACATCATCACGCCTGTGGGAACGCAAAAAATCGGCAGCTTCGAATACACCATCAACTTAAACAATGCCGCCGCTGAGATCAAAGACTTGGCAAATTTACCCGTCAAGTCGGTCAACGGCGCCATGATTTATGTGCGTGATGTGGCCGATGTGCATGACGGCAATTCGCCGCAAACCAATATCGTCCATGTCGATGGCAATCGCTCTGTGTTGATGTCTGTTTTGAAAAACGGCAGCACCTCGACCTTGGCCATTGTGGATGGTGTGCTCGAAAAACTTCAAAGCATCAAGTCGGCTCTGCCGCCGACTTTAATCGTCAAGCCCATCAACGATCAATCCATTTTTGTCAGAGCCGCCATCAGCGCAGTGGCTATGGAAGCCGCCATTGCAGCTGCATTAACCAGTTTTTTGGTATTCCTCTTTCTGGGCAGTTGGCGCTCAACCGTCATCATCGCCATCTCTATTCCCTTGTCTATATTGGGCGCCCTGATTGGCTTGGCAGCTCTGGGTGAAACCCTCAACCTCATGACCCTGGGCGGCTTGGCTTTGGCGGTGGGTATTTTGGTTGACGACGCCACCGTCACCATCGAAAACATCAACTGGCACCTTGAGCAAGGCAAGGAAGTTCAAACCGCCATTTTGGATGGCGCGGCGCAAATCGTCACACCTGCATTTATTTCTCTGCTGTGTATTTGTATTGTGTTTGTGCCTATGTTCTTTTTGGATGGCGTGGCGCGCTTCTTGTTTGTTCCCATGGCTGAGGCCGTGATGCTTGCCATGGCTTTCTCCTTTTTGCTGTCGCGCTCATTGGTTCCCACCATGGCCAATTACCTGCTCAAACCGCATGCCCCATTGCCACCCAGCCGCAACCCCTTGGTATTGTTTCAACGCGGCTTTGGAGATGGCTTTGAGAAGTTCCGCGAGGGCTACAAAAATATTCTGCATTTGGCCTTGCTTAACCGAAGCAAAGTGGTGGTGGTGTTCATGAGCTTTGTCTTGGGCTCTTTTGCCTTGCTGCCCTATTTGGGCAGCAATTTCTTTCCTGATGTGGATGGCGGACAAATTCTGATCCATGCGCGAGTGCCCGTTGGCACCAGGGTCGAGGAGACTGCATCGCGTTTTGCCTTGATTGAAAAGTCCATCAAAAAAGTCATACCCGCAGAAGAAATATCCAGCTTGGTTGACAACATAGGTCTACCCCCTAGCTGGATTAATTTGATTTACAACAATACCGGTGTCATTGGCACACAAGATGGCGATATACAAATCGCTTTACGCAAAGGCCATTTACCTACAGCCGACTATGTGCGTGAGTTGCGCGAAACCTTGCCGCGTGAATTCCCGGACACGGTGTTTTCTTTCCCACCGGCCGATATCGTGAGTCAAATTTTGAATTTTGGCGCGCCCGCACCTATCGATATACAAATACGCGGTGCCAATTTGGCAGACAACTTCGACTATGCCAATAAGTTGCTCAAAGAAATACGCCTGATTCCCGGTGTAGCTGATGCGCGCATACAGCAGTCTTCAAAGAGTCCTGCCATTGATGTGACCATGGACCGCGCACAAGCCCAAGACTTGGGTATCACGCCCAAAGATGTGACCAACAACATGGTTGTCAACTTGGCCGGCAGCAGCCAAGTCGCGCCCACCTTTTGGCTTAATCCTGCCAACGGCATCTCTTACAGCGTGGTCATGCAAGCACCCCAGTACAACTTAGATTCGCTAAGCGACTTGGCCAACATCCCCGTGTCCTCTGGCAGCAACAACCATCAGCAGTTATTGGGCGGGATTGCCAGCTTTAACCGAACGACGCGAAATGCCGTGGTGAGTCAGTACGATATACAACCCATGGTGCAAATCAATGCCACCACACAAGACACCGATTTAGGCTCTGTCGCCAAAGAGGTGCGTCGCCTCATTGCTGAGACTGAAGCCGATCTCCCCAAAGGAAGCAAAGTGGTTTTGCTAGGACAGGTACGCACCATGGAAAAAACTTTTTCTGGTTTGTTGTGGGGATTGTTGGCTGCTGTGGTGCTTATTTATTTCTTGATTGTGGTGAACTTTCAATCTTGGCGAGACCCCTTTGTGATCATCAGTGCCTTGCCCAGTGCTTTGGCAGGAATTGTTTGGATACTGTTTGCCACGCGAACCACACTGTCGGTGCCCGCGCTCACGGGTGCCATCATGTGCATGGGTGTGGCCACCGCCAACAGTGTGTTGGTGATCACCTTTGCGCGCGAGCGTCTCGAAGAATGGGGAGACCCCCTGGCCGCAGCTTTAGATGCAGGGTATGTTCGGTTCCGACCTGTGCTGATGACGGCTTTGGCCATGATCATTGGCATGATTCCCATGGCCTTGGGGCTGGGTGAAGGCGGCGAACAAAATGCACCACTGGGCAAAGCCGTGATTGGCGGCCTGTGTTTCGCGACAGTGGCAACCTTGGTGATCGTTCCCCTTATTTTCAGTATGGTTCATTCAAAACGTGGCCCATCACGCGCCACCCCCTCGTCATTCGGAGTCAGTCATGTTTGAGTCATCAAGCCCTAAGGTGTCACGCGGTCTTTTATGGACCACACTGGTGTTGGGTGCTGCTATAGCCATTTTTGTGGTTTTCAGTGGCATGGGGGCTCGCCAGTCTGATGCGGCCCGCCTCAATGATCGCGCTCAAGCGCAAGCTGTCATGACGGTGAGCGTGATTGCGCCCTCTCCCGCCACGGGCTCTGCCAGTTTGGAGTTACCCGGTCGAATCGAAGCTTTTTCCAAAGCGTCCATCTATGCCCGTATCAGCGGTTACTTAAAAAGTTGGAAAGCCGATATAGGCACCCCTGTGAAAGCAGGTCAACTTTTAGCCGAGATTGATACGCCCGACCTGGATCAACAAATCCTTCAAGCCAAAGCTGAGTTGGCCAGCACCCAAGCCAATGCCGCACTTTCTGAAAACACCGCCAAGCGCTGGCAGTCATTGCTGGCCACCAACTTTGTATCTTCTCAAGCGGTAGAAGAAAAACTCGGTGACTACAAAGTCAAACAAGCCATCGTGGCGGCCTCCCAAGCCAATGTCAACCGCATTGAAGCCATGAAAAACTTCAGCCGCATCGTTGCACCTTTTGCTGGAGTGGTTACCGCGCGCAATACCGATGTGGGCGCACTCATCAATGTGGGTGGCAGTGCAGGCAGTGAATTGTTTGTCGTCTCAGATATCAAACGTCTGCGTTTGTATGTCAATTTACCGCAAGCCTATGTGGCACAAATCCATAAAGGAACTGTCGCTAAATTCACTGTGCCGGGCAAGTCCGGCAAGACCTTCACCGCAACCGTCATGTCTTTGTCGCAGGCCATCAATACCGGCTCTGGCAGCATGTTGATTCAGTTGGCGGCGGACAACCCCAACACCGAACTACTGCCAGGCGAATTTGCCAATGTAAGCTTTCAATTGGCCGGCGTTTCTGCAGCACTGAGCGTGCCGCCCAGCGCGCTGATTTTCACCAAAGCAGGCTTGCGCGTGGCCACTGTTTCAGCTGAAAACAAAGTGGTACTTAAAGCAGTGGTGATTGGGCGTGATTACGGAAATAAAGTGGAGTTGTCTTCAGGCTTAGAAGCGACTGATCGTGTCATTGAAAGCCCACCCGATGGTGTCACCGATGGCGATTTGGTGAAAGTAGCGCTTGCAGAACCGAAAAAATAATTGAAATCATCTAAAAAAACAAAAAAGGATTTCTTGACGCAAGATGTCAAATCCGTTAATAATTATTAATGTTTGTTATGTGTTCACTACACAAGGATTTTTGGTTTGAATCATGTTGAAAAATGTTGATTTCTAACCTACCGACGCTTAATGACACTTGTAATTTTGCCCTCTTCGCAGTTTGAAGTTCCCAACATGTGTCCCTCGGAGTTGATGCGTGCTGTTTGACCACTGCGCCGAATGCCAGCGTTGCTGCAACGTTGAGTCGGGCTATCCCCCCCTCGAAATCACTCTTACCCAGCAAGAAGAAAAAAAGCTTGGCAGTATTTGTATACAAATCAAGTGCGACCACCTCGGCAGCAATGGCTGCATGCTTGGCGACGACAAACCTTTTGGTTGCACTCTCTATCCTTTGAGCTACAACCCACAAAAACAAAATTTCTATTTTGATGCTGATTGCCCCTTGATGGATGTGTATATCCAAGGCTTGGCAGACAGCCAAAGCGAGGCCTCCGCGCATTTGGCCAAAGTTTCTGCCGGCGTAGCGAAACTTGAACTGAGCGACCCTGTTTTTTTGCAGCAAAACTTCGAGGTGGACAAGTCGTATTTCGACTTGAAAAAAATCACACCCTATAA
>JABMMR010000049.1 GCA_013205525.1 Burkholderiales bacterium
ACTGAGGCTTTACAAGCCTTACAGGTCGATAGCAACACAATCGATAATGATGACAACGGTAACCAGTTGAATTTATTCACTTTTTAACCGGACACTACTGGTTTTTCATGAAAGAATTATGGCACTTTGCCCATGAAAAAACCCGCAGCCTTGTGGGCTGCGGGTTTTAAGTGGTTTCTAAACACACAAGCTGGCGGGTTGCCAGCCTGGGGTTTAGAAGCTGTGGTGGACACCAATGCCGTAATTGCTGATTTTTTTGGTGGTAGTAGTTAATTCAGCATCCACTTTTCCGGCATGTACGTACGCAACAGTGCGCTTGCTCAAGCCGTAGTTAACTCCATACTGTGTTCCTGAAAGGTTAACAGCACCCAATGTAGAGCCGCTGGTAATTTTACCGGAAGAGGATGATAAGAACACTGAGGCTGCGCCCAAGGGCACGTTAACACTCATCAAGGTTGTGGACAAAGACTGTGAGCCTACAGACATTTTGGTTGTGTTGTAACCAAGTTTAGCCATTCCTAAGTTATACGTAGCTGTCAATGTATTCAACTTGTTTTTGCTGGTAGGGCTGGCAGCGATAATGATGTCTGGTAAAGCAGGATCCGTATCAGTTGTAGCAAAGCTAATTCCTTTATTGATAACGGTATCAGTTGCGTAACCAACATACAAAGGACCGCTGGTGTAGTTGATGGCAAAGCCAGTGCCGTCACCAGTTTTGACACCATTGGTTTCAGTACCGGATGAACCATTAGTAAGTGCAGAGTTTTTGCCGCCAAACACTTTAGTAACAGTCAATTTCAAACCAGTAACAAATGAAGGCAAATCATATTGAATGCCTTGGTCTTGGCGCAAAGGCGCTTCTGAACCGTTGTAACCAACCATAGGAGCCAAGTACAAGGCACCAGTTGCGCCTGTAGCACCACCTGGGTCAGCAGCAACGGCGTTCAAGAAGGTTGCAGAGTATTGTTTGCCCAAACGAACAGAACCAAAACCACCACTCAAACCAATGAACCCCTGACGGTTGCTAGGTGCTGAAGCTGAAGTTTGGAGATTAACGCCCATTTCATACAGGTAAGAAGCCTTCAGGCCACTGCCCAAATCTTCTGAGCCTTTGAAACCAATCAAGCTTCCGCCCGTTTGATATTCGCCTATACCAGTTTTGGTGTTGATGACTACACCGCCTAATGTGGTGGTTGATTTGTTGTAAGTTTGTTCCAAGGTGCCATAGATGGTGGCATCCGCAAAAGAGACGCCTAAATACAACAAAGATGCTACTGCAACGAGGGTTGTTTACCTTTTTGTATCTATTACTGCTACTATTTCTTGACCAAACCCTATTTTTTGTCTCAAAGAGAAAAACACCATGCAGTCCGAAAAAGTGAACTATTCAGTTAAGTACGCAAGCGCCTCTCACCCCGTTAGTGACACAAACTTGTCCGCATCTGTATGTAAATGGCTACCCGATTTTTTTATGCATACCCATGCATCATCTGCGCCGCCCCTATTCAATCTAAATACATCTTCTTTCACGCAAAACGCCTTAGATAAAGAGTTGAAAAGCACTCAGTTGCAAAGCCAAAGCTTTGTCGGCATTCAAGAGGTGATTTCCATCATCTTGGCGCAAGAAAAACACAAGGTTTCGCGCAATGAGGTGACTGAAGGCACCTACCGCATGACCAAAGTGAGGCTAGAAACCAACATCACCGAGTTTTTTTTCAACACCGATTTACGCTCTGTCAACACCGCCAGCATTCAGCAGTTCGTCAACTTCTTGTCCGACAAAGAACTGTCTACACCCACCATCGTGGGCTACATCGCGCAGCTGCGCAAAGTGCTGCGTTATTTGGTGGAGCAAGACGTGATTGCGCAAATGCCGCTGTTTCCCAAAATGAAGGTCACGCAAAAGCCGCGTGGCGCATTCACCGTCACCGAGTACGCCGCCATACTGCGCCAAGCCAAGGTGCTGCGACGGCATGTGTATGTGTGGGACAAGCCCGATACACGCTTTCACATCAAGCCCATGTACCGCAGCATGCCGCTGGAAATGAATTGGCTGTTGCGCTTCATGGTCTACACGTTTTTGCGCCCCGGCGACATACGCCAACTGAAAAATAAACATATAGAAATCATTTCGGGCAAGTTCAATTATTTGCGCTTAACGCCGCCTGAAATTAAGCGCCACAAAGCGCCCACCGTCAGCTTGCCCCAAGCGGTGAATGTCTACAAAACCGTTCTTAAACACCATGCCGCTTTGGGCTTTGGCAGGCCAGAAGACTATGTGTTTTTCCCCGAAGAAAAAAACCGCCTGCGGGCCTTGAACACGATTGGTTGGTTGTTCAACTGGATCATGAATTCACTGGGTTTGAAAGAGGGGCCACACGGCGCAGACCGCAGTTTTTACAGCTTGCGCCACACCGCAATTACTTTTCGTTTGATATTTGGCGGCAACATCGATTTGCTGACGCTTGCCCGCAATGCCCGCACGTCGGTAGAGATGATCGAGAAGTTTTACGCCTCCACCTTGTCTGCCGAGATGAACATACAGCTCTTGCACAGCAAGCGCAGGTCTTGAGTCACAGGTTTTTGGGTAAGGTGTCACAACACAAATCAGTCTAGGAATAGAAAAATAGGAGCTATCAAAATTAATGATGCTTAGGTTAATATTCTTGTGGAAAAAAGAACACCTCATTGCAAGCTCAGTTTAGTTAAGACCATAGCTTCATCTGGAAATATACGCACCACTCAACATGCGCGGCAAGGCGCTGGCAATTTGGGAATGACCTTTTCTGACATGGTGGATGTGGTGATGTGTTTGCAGCCCACTGATTTCTATAAAAGCATGACCACAAATTTGGATTCCAAAATTTGGCAAGATGTTTATAAACCATCCACAAAAGCTGGCTTGATTTACCTCAAGTTGACAGTGATGGAAGATGTATTGATTGTTTCTTTTAAGGAGCTCTAACATGAAATGTCCCGTTTGCGGTTATGCAGAATTGAAGCAAGATACTAGAGATCTTGCCCACACATTCAAAGGCGAAACAACGTTGATTACCAAGGTTGAAGGAAGTTTTTGTCCTTCTTGCCACGAATCTTTACTCGACGCTAAAGAGTCAGATCGGGTCATGAAAGAAATGAATGCATTTAATGCACGCATCATTTCAGCCACCTTAAGCTCAAATATCTAATTCGCCCTGACCAACCCTTATTGCTGCAAAAACAGCCTGTAAACAGGATTAGCACTTTCATCCACATACGGGTAACCCAAACCATTTAAAAACTTCTCAAAGCTGGCTTGGTCTTTGGCGGGTACTTGCAGGCCCACCAAAATGCGCCCATAGTCCGCGCCTTGGTTGCGGTAGTGAAACAAGCTGATATTCCAGCCTGGGCGCATGGCAGACAAAAACTTCATCAAAGCGCCGGGTCGCTCGGGAAACACAAACCGCAGCAAGCGTTCTTCTTGCGCTAGGGCCGAACGCCCGCCCACCATGTGGCGAATATGTTCTTTGGCCAAGTCGTCGTGGGTGAGGTCTAGGGCTTCAAAACCATGGCGGCCCAAATGCGCTGCAATCTTGGCGCTTTCACCTTTGATGCTGGTGGTGATGCCTACAAACACATGGGCTTTGGCAGCGTCGCTGATGCGGTAATTGAACTCGGTGACCGAGCGCGGTTGTTTGCTGCCGCCAAAGGCCGGCAAGTCGCCCAGCAAGGCGCAAAACCGCTTGAAGCTGCCGCGCTCTTCAGGGATGGTCACCGCCAGCAGCGCTTCGCGTTCTTCGCCCACTTCGGCGCGCTCTGCCACAAACCGCAAGCGGTCGAAATTCATGTTCGCACCACACAAAATAGCTGCGTAGGTTTGACCCCGCGTTTTGTGAAGTGCCACATATTTTTTGATGGCAGCCACCGCCATCGCGCCCGAGGGCTCGACGATGCTGCGGGTGTCCACAAACACATCTTTGATGGCGGCGCACACCGCGTCGGTGTCGACGCTCACGTAGTCGTCTACCAAATGCCGCGCCACGCGAAAGGTCTCTTCGCCCACCAGTTTCACCGCCGTGCCATCGGCAAACAAACCCACATCGCTCAAGGTGATGCGCTTGCCCGCCACCACCGACTGCAGCATGGCTGACGAATCATCCATTTGCACGCCAATCACCTTCACCTCGGGGCGCACCGCCTTGATGTAATTGGCTATGCCTGAAATCAAACCACCACCACCAATAGCCACAAACACCGCATCCAAAGGGCCTTGGTTCTGGCGCAGCAACTCCATGGCAATCGTTCCTTGGCCGGCAATCACTTCCGGGTCGTCAAACGGATGGACAAACGTCAAACCTTGTTTGGCGCACAACTTCACTGCGTGGCCGTGAGCGTCGGAGTAGCTGTCGCCGTGCAGCACCACTTCGCCGCCCAACGCTTTGACCGCCTCCACCTTCAGTGCGGGCGTGGTCACCGGCATGACGATCACCGCTCGTGTACCCAATTTTTTCGCGCTCAAGGCCACGCCTTGCGCATGGTTGCCGGCAGATGCACACACCACGCCTTTGGCGAGTTGTGCAGCGCTGAGTTGCACCATTTTGTTGTAAGCGCCGCGCAGCTTAAAACTAAACACCGGTTGCTGGTCTTCGCGCTTGAGCAGCACTTGGTTGTGCAGGCGTTTGCTGAGTATGGGCGCAGCGTCCAATGCAGACTCGTGCGCCACGTCGTACACCCGCGCTGTGAGGATTCTTTTCAGGTAGTCAGCGGGCGTTAATCGTCGAGGGCGAGGGCTGGTGGTGTGTGTGGACATGGGATATTGTCCCGCAGTTGCTGACCGCGCAAAAAAAGCCCCGCTCCTTGCGAAGGCGGGGCTGTGAATCCACCTTTTCAGAGGGTGGAGGAGACAAACGGTGCTTGAAAACCAAGCGAGGCTCCAATATAGCCGATGAATTGCTGCGCTGCAATATATTTTGAATTTTCTTCAGATGGCGAGTGTCACATTGGCCGCTTCAGCGGCATCTTTCAAGCCTTGGTCTTGGGTGGCCAATTCCAGGCCTAAACGCATGGCTAGCTCTAGGTAGGCTGCGTCATAACTGCTGAGCTTGAACCGCATGGCCAACTCAAACAGCTGACGGCCAGAAGGGCCGTCGCTTTGGTCCACATGAATGGGCAGCTTGCCTAAGGCGTCAAAAATGTCTCGTGCTTGGCCGTGATCCAAGCGGTGGCGAGCGCAGGCCGTGCGCAACACGTTGGCAATTTCGAGTTGCCACAAGGCTGGTACCCAAGCTTTTTCGGTTTCCAAGCGCTTGGCGATGGCGTAGGTGTGGGGGGTGGCTTGCGAGGGGAAAAACCACGCGACAACCACGGAGTTGTCAAGCACAAAAGCCATCAGTCACGCCCAGTTTGTATGGCGTTTTTCACATCTAAATCGGGCGAAATGGCGTTTCCCACATCGGCCAATATTTGCATTTGGGCTTGTACGGTTTGGGCTTGGCCTTCAAGGGGAATATTGCCGCTGTCCATGGCCACCAAACGCGCCACAGGTGCGCCGTGGCGGGTGATGGTGATTTCTTCACCACTTTGCGCGGCGGCAACCAACTCGGACAATCGGTTTTTGGCTTCAAAAATGGCGTAAGTTTTCATTTTGGGAGATTTTAAATTATGGCTATCCATAATTTACCTTCTCTAGCTTCTTGACGCAAGCCTATTCGGCTTCATCTTTGGCTCACAATCGCACAACGAATAAGGAAATGCTATGGAATGCACAGTCAGTTGGACAGGCGCGAGCGGCACCCGCTCAGCCATGGGTTTTGTCGCCGAGACCGGCAGCGGTCATGTGGTGGCCATGGATGGGGCGCCGGACCCCGCCAAGCCCGATCAAAGCGGCCAGAAC
>JABMMR010000050.1 GCA_013205525.1 Burkholderiales bacterium
ACCTCAAAGCGCGTATGGGTAACCTCAAACCCAAGAAGCAAGCCATCCCTACCGACTTGCTTAACAATGCCAACTCATATGACGATAAAGTAGCACTGATTCGAATGATCGTGGCTGACAACTCCGGCCGTGTGGCAGGTGTCATGCGCGGGATGATTGAATCGTGACACGAACCTTGATGAAAATGAAGAAACCAAGGAATAAACATGGCTGATAACGACACCATTCAATGGACACCGGAGCTGCGCACCGAGATGGCGGCGATGACTTCCACCCAACGCGCAGCGGTGCTGATGCTCTTATTGGGTGAAGAACAAGCTGCCGAGATTGTGAAATACCTCAGCCCCAAAGAAGTACAAGCTTTGGGCGCGGCGATGGTGCAAGCTTCCAGCTTGTCGCAAAACGCGGTCAACGTGGTGCTCGACCAATTCGTCGACATGCTGAAAAAACAAAACAGCGTGGGACTGGGCGGCTCAGACTATGTCGACAAAGTCATGCGCTTGGCATTGGGTGACGACAAGGCCAACTCGGTGCTTAACCGCATCATGCCTGGCCAAGGCACCAAAGGTTTGGATATTCTCAGCTGGATGGACCCACGCTCGATTGCCGAGATGATTCGCTCCGAACACCCGCAGGTGATTGCGATTATTTTGTCTTTGCTAGAGAACAACGTGGCCGCTGACGTGTTGGTGTATTTGCCACCCGAGGTGCGCCCCGAGGTGATTCAACGTGTGGCCCTCATGGACACGGTGCAACCGTCTGCCATGGCCGAACTCGAGCAAATCATGAAGCAGCAGTTTGCCAAGAATTCATCTTCTAAATCTTCCAGTTTCGGCGGCATCAAGGCAGCCGCTGACATCATGAATAAAACCAAAACCGACCTCGAACGCTCGGTCATGGATGGCTTGGAAGAGATTGATGTTGACTTGGTGATGAAGATTCAAGATCAGATGTTCACCTTCGACAACTTGGCGACCGTGGACAACAAAGGTATTCAAGTGCTTATGCGTAACGTGGAACCCGAGCAAATGATGGTGGCCCTGAAAGGCGCGCCCGTAGAAATCTTGGCGCGTTTTCTCGACAATATGTCCGAGCGTGCACGTGGCATGTTCAAAGACGATATGGATGCACGCGGCCCGGTTCGTCTGGCCGATGTGGAAGATGCACAAAAGAAAATCATGCGTTTGGCTCGTAAGTTGTCCGACTCCGGCGAGCTGATTTTGGGTGGAGCCGACTTTGTTTAAACCTGACACCCATCAGCCTAAGCCTAAGCATTGGTTGCATGACACTTGGCTGCATTCGTCTGACAAGCTCACCCAACACTTTGGTGAGCAGGATTGGTCGCAAGTGCCCAAAATGGACTTTGCCTCGGTGCTGTTCAAACAATTGGCCACGCCTGAAGCGGCCAAGGTGTTTGATGACAGCGAGGGTTTTGTCCTAGAGACCTTTGGTCAGCCATTGCCAACGCCACGCGCTGAAAAGAAAAGCGAATTGGCGGCCATGGCCCAAGCCGAATCAGCTGCTGCTGCTTTGGCCGCTGAGCAAGCCAAAGCAGTGCCAGAGAAGGCGCCAGAGCCTTCAGAAAAAATCGATACTTCCGTACTTTACGGGGAGACAAGTTTTTGGGCGTCGGCCAACCCCGAGGTGTGGGAGCTGTTCACCGATGACGGTGTTGCTGATGAAATATTTGATTCCGCCGACTGGGCCGCGGCACGTGAAGTGGCTTACCAAGAAGGCTTTGCGGCCGGTCGCGTTGAAGGCTTTCAAGCCGGTCAACTCGAAGGCCATGAAAGCGGACACTTAGAGGGCATGGCCGAGGGTCAGATGGTGGGTTACGAAGCCGCACAGTCGCAGGCCAACATCACCCAAGCCCAAGCTTTAGACGCACAAAAGCAGGAAATATTTGCCACCTTGGATGCGCAAAAACTGTTGCTCAAAGAAGTGACCGACAAATTGCAAGCCTTGAGCGACAACCCTCAAGCCTTGTTTGAACCACTTAAACGTTTGGCACTGCATATCAGCGAGCACATGGTCTTGGCCGAGCTAAACCTCTCCGGTCAAGCCATTGAACGCTTGGTGCAGCGTTGTTTGGACGAAATTGATTTGCATGGTCAACCACAGGTGGTGATTGAACTCAACCCCCAAGACAAAGCGCGGCTGCAAGAAATGGCTGGCGACGTGATGGGTCAAATGCAAATTCAGGCTGTGCCGACTTTGCAACCCGGCAGTGTGCGGGTGCTGATCAACGACACCCAAATTGAAGACCTGGTGCAAAACCGCATGCAGTCGCTGGCCAACAGTTTGTTGACCCAACCTGAAGCATGGCGTGAGCAATCCGTCTTTTTCAACCAACCGCTGGCGCAACGCGAAGGACAGGCGCAAGACGTGCCTCAACGCGTGGCTTACCAAGAACCTGTGGCCGATAACGATATTTTGGATGGGGACCTCCATGCTTGATTTCACCAATGTGGCTTTGCGCACCCTCATGTGCTTGGCTTTTTTAATCTGGGTTGTCAGACCCATGCTGATGTCCATGGTCAGGCGCGAGCCCAACTACATGGAGCTGGAAGAAATGGCGCAGTTGGCTGTTAACAGCGCCTACCGACAACAGTTCGCCAGTTTTTATTTGCCCCGACTGCCAGAAAAAGCGCCCACACCGGTGGTTGAAGAAGTGTTTAAAGAAGCACTGACCCCTGTGCTGTTGTTCACACCGGCCGAGCAAGAAGAGCGGGCCAAACAAGAACAAGCCATGGCCAACCGGTACAAAGGCCATGAAGAAGAACTGGCGCGACGCAGCCGTATGGCGCTAGAAGAAGCTGAGCGCATAGCCCGTGAGGCACAAGCC
>JABMMR010000051.1 GCA_013205525.1 Burkholderiales bacterium
ACATTGCCCGAACGCATGAAGTTTGAGCTGCCTTTTTTGGCCGATATTCCGTATCTAGGTCAGGCTTTGTTCAAGCAGCATCCCGTGGTGTATTTGGTCATCATTTTTACCATCGCCTTGATTTGGTTTTTCAATCACAGCCGCATGGGTTTGGTGTTGCGCGCGGTGGGCGAGTCGCCACAGTCGGCGCATGCCTTGGGCTATTCGGTGCGCAGTATTCGTTTGGGTGCGGTGGTCGCCGGCGGGGCATTGTGCGGGTTGGCAGGCGCTTACATCTCTGTCATTTACACCCCGTTATGGGTTGAGGGCATGATTGCGGGCAAGGGCTGGATTGCGCTGGCGCTCACCACCTTTGCCACTTGGCGGCCTGCCCGTGTGCTGTTGGGTGCCTATTTGTTTGGCGGGGTGACCATGTTGCAGTTTCATTTGCAAGCCAGCGGGGTTGAGTTGCCCAGCCAGTTCCTCAGCATGCTGCCTTACTTGGCCACCATCGTCGTGCTGGCGCTGATTTCACGCAATCCGCAGTGGATTCGTGTCAATATGCCAGCTTCCTTGGGAAAACCGTTTTTCTCCTGAGCCAGTTACACCATCTATTGATCGTTAAACGGATAACAGGTAAAATATCGGTAATGGCAATTCAATCTTTCGCGTGCGCCGACACCCAAGAGCTGTTCACCACAGGACGGAACCCGCGGTTTGGCAACATCAAAAAGGTAGCCGAACGAAAGTTAGTCCAGCTAGATGCCGCGCCCTCATTGACCTTCATGCGGGCACCGCCTGGCAACGACCTCAAAGAGTACGACGGCAATTGGCACGTTCGGATCAACGGGCAATGGCGGCTGACTTTCAAATGGGGGCCGAGTGGTCCATTTGATGTTGTGATTGAAGACCCACATTGACTGACGCAAAGGAACATCATGTTTAAAAATGGAATGCGCCCCGTTCACCCTGGAGAAATCTTACTTGAGGACTACATCAAGCCGATGGGAATCAGCGTCCGTGCGCTGTCGCTGGCCCTGCATGTCCCTTACTCTCGCCTACGTGAAATCGTGGACGGCAAACGGGGAGTGTCGGCAGATACGGCGTTGCGCTTAGAGCGGTACTTCGCAAGCGAAGCGCAAGGCTGGCTTGCCCTGCAGGCAGCGTATGACCTTCGAATTGCTGCGAAGCAAAGCGTCAAGCTCATCACGAAAGAAATTCAACCAGTTGCCTCCCGCAGTTCATAATCACGCCTTTCTCCAACCTTGCCCTCAAAGGATTTTTCATGACAAACATTTTCAAGCGCTCAGTGTTTCGCGCTGCAGCTTTGGGCTTGGTGGCTGCGGCCCTCATGGTCGGTTGCGGCAAAAAAGAAGAACCCCTGCCTGCCCCCGTGGTTGAAGCGCCCAAACCAGAGCCTTTGAAAATTGCTTTCGCCTATGTCGGCCCGGTCGGTGACGGCGGTTGGACTTTCGCGCACGACAACGCCCGCAAAGCCTTGGAAGCCGAGTTCGGCGACAAAATCAAAACCTCTTTCACCGAAAATGTGTCGGAGTCCGCTGACGCAGAGCGCAACTTCCGTGACATGGTGGCCCAAGGCAACAAACTCATTTTCGGCACCACCTTCGGCTATATGGAGCCCATGCTCAAAGTGGCAACAGACCACAAAGACGTGAAGTTTGAGCACGCTACCGGCTACAAGCAAGCCGACAATATGCGCACCTACGACAGCCGCACCTATGAAGGCGCTTACATGGCTGGCGTGATCGCTGGCAAGATGACCAAGTCCAACACCTTGGGCGTGGTGGCCTCCATTCCCATTCCTGAAGTGGTTCGCAACATCAACGCCTTCACCTTGGGCGCGCAGTCGGTCAACCCCAAAGTCAAAACCAAAGTGGTGTGGGTCAATGAGTGGTTCAACCCACCCAAAGAAACCGAAGCCGCTACATCCCTCATCAACAGCGGCGCTGACGTGCTGTTCCAAAACACCGATTCACCCGCTGTGCTGAAAACCGCCGAAGAAAAAGGCAAGCGCGCTTTTGGTTGGGACTCGGACATGACGGCTTACGGCCCCAAAGCCCATTTGGCTTCCGCCATCATCAACTGGACCCCCTATTACATACAAGCCACCCGTGACGCCTTGGAAGGCAAGTGGGCGGTCGGTGCCCATACTTGGTCTGGTGTGAAAGAAGGCGCTATCGACATCGTCTCGATCGCCGAAGATGTGCCTGCTGACACAAAAGCCAAAGTTGATGAAATCAAAGCCGGTTTGAAAGATGGCAGCTTCGCCATTTGGAAAGGTCCTTTGCTGGACAACACGGGCAAAACCCAACTGAAGAAAGACGAAGTCGCTGACGACAAATTCTTGAGTGGCCTGAGCTTCTACGTCAAAGGCGTGGAAGGCAAAGTGCCCGGCAATAAATAATGCCCGCTTTGTCGGTGAGAAAAGGCTGCCCTGGTGCAGCCTTTTTTTGGTTTCAAGCTGTTGCGCTGCCGTGCGTGTTGACTGCTGCATGCGCGGCGCTGGCCCAACACAACCCCGCTTTGCCCGATGCCAACCTCACGCCTGGCGCCATCGACCCTTACGTCACGCCGCACAACCTGCAGTCCACGGTTTGCGTCAAAGGCTATACCGCCAGCGTAAGACCCGATAAACGCGTGACCAATCGATTAAAGCGCGAGCAAATTCGCCAGTACCGCTATGCGGACACCAACCCCCAGAGTTACGAAGAAGACCACCTGATACCTCTGAGCATTGGGGGCAGTCCCAGCGATCCCCAGAACCTGTGGCCGCAACCCCGCAAAGGCGAATGGGGTGCAGAACAAAAAAACGATTTGGAATTCGTGGTCTACAAATTGGTCTGTCAGGGCGAATTGCCGTTAGCTCAGGCGCAGCAACGCATTGCCCTCAATTGGATTGAGGCCTACCAAGCTTGGGTGCCTTCGCACCAGCATCTTTTACCCAGGGGACGACGTGCAGCAGATTGAACACTTACCCGACTTGCTGCGGGCCATGCCCAAAGCCGAGTTGCACATACATATAGAGGGCTCTTTAGAGCCTGAGCTGATTTTTGCTTTGGCCAAGCGCAACGCCGTGCGCCTTCCCTACAAAAGCGTGGAAGCACTGCGTGCGGCATACGCTTTTACCGACCTGCAAAGTTTTCTAGACATCTACTACGCGGGTGCCAGCGTGTTGCAGCAGCCGCAAGATTTTTATGACATGGCCTGGGCTTACTTTTTACGCGCCAAGGCGGATAACGTGGTGCATGCGGAAATCTTCTTCGACCCACAAACCCATACCTCGCGCAAAGTGTCCATGCGCAGCGTGATCAGCGGTTTGCACCGCGCTTGTGTAGATGCGCAGGCCCAGTTGGGCATCAGTTCTGCGTTGATTTTGTGTTTTTTGCGCCATTTGTCTGAGCAAGAGGCATTTGACACCTTGGAGCAAGCGCTGCCTTTTCGGGATCAATTGATTGGCGTGGGGCTGGACTCCAGCGAGCGCGGCCATCCGCCAGAAAAGTTCGAGCGTGTTTTCAAGCGTGCCTCTCAGCTGGGCTTGAAGTTGGTAGCACATGCTGGGGAAGAGGGCCCGCCCGCTTATATATGGAGCGCCTTGGATGTGCTGCATGTGGCGCGCATCGACCACGGCGTGCAAGCCATTCACGACAAGGCGCTGATGGCACGGTTGGCCAAGGAACGTGTGCCGCTGACGGTATGTCCTTTGTCCAACCAAAAACTGTGTGTGTTTCCCAGCTTGGCCGACCACAATTTACGCCAAATGCTCGACCTGGGGCTGTGCGTCATGTTGAACTCCGACGATCCCGCCTACTTTGGCGGCTATGTGAACGACAACTACCTGCAAACCTTTGCCGCCTTGAACTTGGAGGCTTCCCACGCCTACCAGTTGGCGCTCAACAGCTTTGAAGCCAGCTTTGTTTCGCAGGATCAAAAGAATATCTGGCGGCAACAGCTGGACGACTGCTTCAAGCAGTTTGGGGCGTGAACCCACTCTTGTTGGTAGGCGGCGGAATCGGTGGCTTGGCAGCCGCTTTGGCCTTGGGTCAAAACGGTGTGGCCACGCAGTTGTTTGAACAAAGCCCCGCGTTTACCGAGGTGGGCGCAGGCATTGGCTTGGGGCCCAACGCGGCGAGTCGGCTGCAAGCATGGGGGCTGCTCCAAGCGCTGCAAGCCAAAGCTTTCGGACCTTCACAGCTCAAAGTGATGGACGCGAAAAACGGGCGGCAGCTGGGCTGTTTGCCCATGGCGCAAGACTTTGTGCAGCGTTACGGCGCGCCCTACCTCACCATTCACCGCGCAGATTTGCATCAGGTCTTGCTGGATGCGGTGCATGCACAGGGTGCCACCGAGCTGCATTTGGGGCATCAACTGCTCAATGGGCAAGCCAATACGCAGTCTGTGCAAACCCAATGGCTGAATCCTGACGGCCAAACCGTGTCGCATGAAAGCCAGGCTGTGCTGGGCGCGGATGGCATCAATAGCCGGGTGCGTGAATTGGCTTGGGACCCGCAGAAGTTGCAAGCCAGTGGTCACTGGGCTTACCGCTGCTTGCTGCCTAGGCAGGCCTTGCCGCTGGCTTGGCGAAGTGACGAGATGGGCTTATGGCTGGGGCCGCGTTTGCATGTGGTGCATTACCCCGTGCGTGGCGGCGAATGGCTGAATGTGGTGTTGCTGGTTGAAGCGGGCCAAGAGGTGCAAACGCCTGGCTGGGACACGCAGCGAAGCGCACAGCAAACTGCCGATGATTTAAACCAAGCGATTAAAGGCAGTTGCAGCCGTTTGCAAGATTTGGTGCGTATGAGCGAGCACTGGCGCGCATGGGCCTTGTTTGACCGCAGCCCCTTGCAAACAGCCAAGGACATGGCGAGGGGCAGGGTGGCTTTGCTGGGCGACGCAGCCCACCCCATGCTGCCCTATTTGGCGCAGGGCGCCGGCATGGCGATAGAAGACGCCCAAGCCTTGGCGCTTCAGTGGCAAGGTGAAGATCTGTCGGTGGAGCAGCGCCTACAAGCCTATGCCCAAGCGCGTTGGCAACGCGTGGCCAAGGTGCAGGCCAGAGCGCGGCGCAATGCGCAGGTGTTTCATGCCAGCGGTGCGGTGGCGTGGGGGCGAAACGCAGCCCTGCGTTGGGGGGGTGCGGCCGTGATGGACATGCCTTGGCTCTACGCGGGCTAAATTCAGAGTTGGCCCAGCAGCAGCCATTCCATCAAAGCTTTTTGCACATGCAGGCGGTTTTCCGCTTCTTCCCAGACCACCGATTGCGGTCCGTCTATCACCTCGGCTTGCACCTCTTCGCCTCGGTGGGCCGGCAGGCAATGCATAAAGAGCGCCTCGGGTTTGGCTTGGGCCATCATGCGGCCATCGACACACCAAGCGCCAAATGCTTTCAAGCGCGCTTCGTTCTCCGCTTCAAAGCCCATGCTGGTCCAAACATCGGTGGTGACCAAATCTGCGCCTTGGCAGGCTTCTAAGGGGTCTTTGAACAATTGATAGCAATGGGGGTTTTTGACCCCTGCCACCGCTTGGTTCACCTCGTAGCCACTGGGGGTGCTGACATGCACTGTGAAGCCCAACAAGTCGGCGGCTTGCAGCCAAGTGTTGGCCATGTTGTTGCCGTCGCCCACCCAAGCCACCACCTTGCCTTTGAGGCAATCCAAGGGGTGGTTCACATCCCCACGGTGCTCAATGAAGGTGAATAAATCGGCCAAGATTTGGCAGGGATGAAACTCGTTGGTCAGGCCGTTAATGACCGGCACGCGCGAATGGGCGGCAAAGCGCTCTATCTTGGTTTGCTCATAAGTGCGAATCATCACCAAGTCCACCATGCGGCTGATGACTTTGGCGCTGTCTTCAATCGGCTCAGCGCGCCCCAGTTGCGTGTCGCCGGTGGTCAGGTGCACCACCGCGCCGCCCATCTGGTACATGCCGGCTTCAAAGCTGATGCGCGTGCGGGTGGAGGCCTTCTCGAAAATCATGGCCAAACTGCGGTCGGCCAAAGGCTGGTGCTTTTCATAGGCCTTGAATTTGGCCTTGATCAGCGCGGTGCGGCTGAAAAGATAAGCGTAGTCTTGGACGCTGAAGTCGCTGAACTTTAAATAATGTTGCAGGGGCTGGGGCATCTCAGTCCTTGGGCAAGTTCAAAAAGTTTTTCACCAAGGGCACCAAGATGGCCACGACCTCGTCCGCCTCGGATTCGGTCATGGTGAGGGCGGGCAGCAAGCGAATCACGCTGTCGGCGGTGACGCTTAAAAGCAAGCCCGCTTCCAAGGCTTGGGCCATCAACGGGCCACAAGGGCGGTCTAGCTCGATGCCAATCATCAAGCCTAGGCCACGAATCTCTTTCACGCCCGCCATGCCTTTGAATTCGCGCGCGAAGGCATCTTTGAAATGCAGTCCCAAGCGGTGCGCGTTTTCCAACAAACCGTCTTCTTCCATGATGCGCAGAGTTTCCACACCGGCTCGCATGGCCAGTGGGTTGCCACCAAACGTGGTGCCATGGTTACCAGGCTGGAATATGCCCGCCGCTTTGGGGCCAGCCACCACCGCGCCTATGGGCACGCCCGAGCCCAAGCCCTTGGCCAGTGGCATCACATCGGCTTGTATACCCGCCCATTGGTGGGCAAACCATTTGCCGCTGCGCCCGATGCCGCACTGCACCTCGTCAATCATGAGTAACCAGTCTTGGGCGTCACACAAGGCACGGACATCTTGTAAATAGTCGGTGCGCATGGGGTTGACGCCGCCTTCGCCTTGGATGGCCTCGAAAAACACGGCGACCACATTGGGGTTGCCGTGGGTGGCTTGTTTCAAGGACTGAATGTCATTGACAGGCACCCGAATAAAACCCTCCACCAAAGGGCCAAAGCCTTTTTGGATTTTTTCGTTGCCCGTGGCGCTGAGGGTGGCGATGCTGCGACCATGAAAAGCCTTTTCACAGACCACAATTTCAGGAAACTCAATGCCTTTGTCATGACCAAACTTGCGCGCCATTTTTAACGCCGCTTCGTTGGCCTCTAAACCCGAATTGCAAAAAAACACATTGCTCATGCCCGACAACGCCACGAGCTTGTCGGCCAATTGTTGTTGCAAGGGGATGTGGTAGTAGTTGCAGCTGTGCATGATTTTGCTCACCTGGTCTTGCAGCGCGGGCACCAGCTTGGGGTGGGCGTGGCCCAAGGTGTTGACTGCGATACCGGCTAAAGCATCCAAATAGCATTTGCCAGCCGTGTCCCATACACGCACGCCTAGGCCATGCGAGATGGTCATGGGCAAGCGGCCATAGGTGTTCATCAAATGGGCAGCGGGATCGAGGGCGGCGGACATGGGCTGAAGGTTCCTTGACGTCAAATGAAATCGGCTCTGCAGCCTTGCAGGCCGGAGCCGAGAGTTGCCGATTCTAGGGCGCAATGCTTGTCAGCCCACTGAAAAATGCGGCGCATAGAATGAAATTGCTGCAAAGCAACAACCGCCATGTCGGCATCTTTCGCTTTCAGCGCCCAA
>JABMMR010000052.1 GCA_013205525.1 Burkholderiales bacterium
AAGCTGTTTTACTTTCAGGCCGCTGGTAATTCCCCATAAGGCGATGGACCCATGTGCAGTTAGAAAAAATGATTTTGTGGCTAGAACCAAAATTCACCGGGCTGGAGTGGATCAAATACTGTCCCTAAGACCAGAAATCAAAGTCATAGATTTAGCCCATGCTTTGTGCGATGGCGATTGGTGTTTCGGTTCAAAGAACGGTATCTTGTTGTATATCGATGATGATCACCTGAGCCTTAGAGGTGCTGAATATGTTGTTAGACAGCTCTGGGATGAATTTTAGGTAGACCCATTTCGCCGTAAAAGTATTACAGTTAAATAAACATCTGTCCGGCCTACTTTGTCACAGACAAATTCAATATATTACCAATCCAAGAGCGGTCGTAAGGTTGGACATGTTAGTAGAACTCTTATATTGCAGCGTATCCGTACCATCTCAACTCACTCATGTAGATTTAGATCACATATTGGCTTCAGCACGCCGCCGTAACGTGGCAGAGAACATTACGGGGCTGCTACTTTATTACCGAGGAGAATTTGTTCAAATCTTAGAGGGTGAAGAGGAGTCAGTTTTTAACATATATGAAAAATTCATCGGTTCTGATCCTAGGCATACGGCTCTCAATAAAGTTCATCAAAATACAATTTCACATCGCAGCTTTAGCGAATGGTCTATGGGGTTTGTAGGTGCAGCAGAAATTGAATCACCTATGCCCTCATCGGTCATAGGAGTTTTGATGAACATGCTAACGGACTCAGCTAAGTCAAAGCCCCTTTCATTGAGCCTTAATGCATTTGTATCTATCTACGACCAGATGCGCAAATCGCCTTACAGGTAATTTTTATACGAACTTGAATCCGGAGTAGGCCATGTTTTCCAGTTTGACCCGCAATGCAGTTAACACCTTACTTTGGGTGTGCAAAAAACAGGATTACGGTCCAGTCACTGCCGATTCCATCAGCAAGCGTCTTGGTTTGTCGATTTCCTATTTGGAGTTGCTGTTATCCAAATTGAAAAAGCTCGGGTTTTTGGTGGCCTACCGTGGCCCGGGAGGCGGCTATTGCAGCAACGGAGAACCGGACAGTCTGCGATTGATTGACCTGGTACGGGAACTGGATTTCCATCCTCCGCACAAAACGCAGATAGGCAATGCTGATTTATGCGCCATAGACAAATATTTACTTAATGGGCTGATGCAAGATTTTCTGGTTCATGAACTTGGAAGCATGAGCTTTGTCGACATCATTAACATGATGGACGAAGAGGTTTGGGGCGTCGAAACTGTTAAAGAGAGCAAGACAGTGGGGGCGCTAAAGTTCAAATCACTTCAAATACATAAATTACCTTTAGGACCGAATTCGGTGTTCAACCTGGCTGCCAGCATGTCCATCTGATGGACACTACAGCTAGTTTGATCCGTCAATGCGTTATTTTTTTACTGATTTCAAATAGCCCTCTCAACTTCAGCTTATGCAACCGACGTATCAATATAATTGAAGAAGTTTGGTTAAATTGATATCTTGATCTTCAGATTCCCCTTGTTATGTATTTCCGTGCTTCAAAAAAATTAGTTCCATCACTCTTTTACGCTTGCGCACTGGCTTTTTTTGCCATGACACACGCACAGGCTCAAACTACCCTGCGGGTCACCACCATACCCGAGGAGGCAGCTACCGAGCAGGTTCGAAAGTTCACGCCACTTGCAACTTACCTAGAAAAACAGTTGGACATGAAAGTTCAGTTCACACCCGTGACCGACTATCCTGCGGCCGTTGAGTCGCTGGTGAACAAAAAGGTAGATCTGGTTTGGTTTGGTGGCTTCACCTTTGTGCAGGCCAGCATTCGTTCAGGCGGAAAAATTGTGCCCTTGGCGCAGCGTGAAGAAGACACCAACTTTAAATCGGTGTTCATAGCCAAGACCAATTCTGGCATTAAAAGCTTGGCCGATATGAAGGGCAAGCAAGTCTCTTTTGGTTCGCAAAGCAGCACCTCAGGCCATCTGATGCCGCGCAGTTTTTTGTTGCAAGCCGACATCGAGCCTGAAAAAGACTTTAAGCGCGTTGCCTACAGCGGCGCTCACGATGCAACCATCGCATCCGTGGTTAGCGGTAAGGTTGACGCCGCTGCGCTAGACATCACGGTTTGGCAAAAGTTCGTCACCGAAAACAAGGTCAACACGCAGGATGTAAATGTGTTCTTCACAACGCCGTCTTACTACAATTACAACTGGTCGGTTCATGCTGACATGCCAGCTCAACAGCGCGAAAAAATCAAGGCTGCTTTGCTTGCACTAAATCCTGCCAACCCCGAGCATGCTGAAATTCTCAAGCTCAATCGCGCTACCCGTTACGTGCCTACAACGCCTGAAAATTACAAAGGTTTAGAGTCAGCTGCTCGCAGTGCAGGGTTGCTTCAATAAACGGTTTATTCATCCTTGGACATCGAGCTTTCGGACCTTCAGGCCCGACACCCATCGGCACCTGCGCATGCCCCCGCGGCCTTGCAAGGTATAAGCCTGCAACTCGGCGTAGGCGAGCAGGTTGCCATCATTGGCCCCTCGGGTGCGGGTAAGACAAGCTTGCTTCAAATATTGGCTTGTGCCCAGTCGCCTACGCATGGCGCGCTGCGTTTAGGGGGTCAAGACCCTTGGCGTTTGTCAACCAGTGCGCTGCGTCGTTTGCGTGGCCAATTGTTTCTTGCGCCCCAGGTACCGCCATTGCCACCGCGCCAACGCGTTGTCACCTCGGTGTTGGCCGGACGTTTGCCTGCCATGAGTTTGGCGGCCAGTTTGCGCTCGTTGTTTTACCCAAGCGATATTCCAGCAGCCTACGAAGCGCTCAGTCACTTTGACCTGAGTGACAAGTTATTCGAACGGGTCGACCGCCTCTCAGGAGGTGAACGTCAACGCGTGGGATTGGCCCGTGCTTTGCTGTCACCTGCCAGTCTTTGGCTGATTGACGAGCCCTTGTCTGCACTCGATCCCATGCGCGCTCGCATGGCCATGACCGCCTTGGTAGGGCTCGCGCGTGAGCGACAAATCACAATGGTTGCCACCTTGCACCAGGTCGATATGGCCCTCTCGCACTTTGACCGAATCATTGGTTTGCTCAACGGACAAATCGTGTTTGATTTGCCATCTGCACAAGTCACCCCCGAACGACTGGCGCATTTGTATAAACAATACGAATATGAGTCAGGCCACGATGCTTTGCAATCTGACCTGGACCAAGGCCTGCTGGTGCCTGCGCCTGTTGTCATGCACTGCCGCTAAGGCCAGCAGGTTCTTCGCACTTTCCTGTTTTCATGTCTGCTTACCCATTGCCCCAAGCCCACCTAGCATCCGCTGGCAAGCTTCGCGATCCAGACTTTTCATCAAGGGTGTTTTGGCTGAGCTTGGCCCTATTGACGCTCTGGCCATTGGGTGTGGCCACCGAGTTTCGACCCTGGGTGTTGTGGGAACCCGATAACCGAAAAGTGACCCTTGATTTCTTGGCCAGTTTTTGGCCATTGGTTCACGACGCCGAATTCATGCACATGGTTGCCCGCGAAACTTGGCGCACGGTTGCCATGGCCACCGCAGGCGTCACGCTGGCTTTGGTGGTGGCTGTGCCTATGAGCTTGATGGCTGCTCGCGTTTTGTCGCTGTCGGCATTGTCGGGCCGCATGAACCGCTGGCCTGCTTTGGTGCGCTGGTGCGTGCGCTCCACCTTGATCGTCCTGCGCAGCATTCCTGAGCTGGTTTGGGCCTTGGTCTTTGTGCGCGTGGTGGGCCTGGGCCCAACGGCAGGTGTGCTGGCCATTGCACTCACCTATGGC
>JABMMR010000053.1 GCA_013205525.1 Burkholderiales bacterium
CCGTAGGCCATCACAGGCCGGTTGCTACTAGACGCATCACCAAGTCAGCGCTCCGTCATGACATCCCGTTCGACAATAAGGCCATCGTGGTCTTCCGCTGTGAAGATCCAAAAGATAACGGTGGCCGCATCGGTGTTGATTGGTGTGGTGATGCGACCCATCCCCACCATTTTGTTAACCCTCAGGACCGCGCATTTGTCGACACATTCCGGTCAAATTGCCTTGCCTGGAGGAAGACAAGACCCGGAAGATGCAGACGCGGTGGCGGCTGCCTTGCGCGAATCCCACGAAGAGGTGGGACTTGACCCTGCGCATGCAGAAGTCTTGGGGGAGTTGCCGATCTATGTCACAGGCACAGGTTTCAAGGTCACACCTGTGGTGGCACTGCTGGACCCTGCCATGCGTTTGAGCGCCAACCCCCACGAGGTAGCTCAGGTGTTTGAAGTGCCTCTGGCCCATGTGATGGACCCTGGCAACCATTGCCGTCATGCGGTGCTTTGGTCTGGGCAAAGCCGCGAATGGTTTTCCATGCCCTACCAAGATGGCGAGCAAAGACGCTTTATTTGGGGCGTCACCGCAGGCATTTTGCGTAATCTTTACTGTTTTTTAAGCACAGACCCTCGTTAGGTCGGGCTGGGGCACTGCGGCTTGACTATCATGTGGTTATGAGTTTTTTTGCACTTTTATTTGCTTTCTTGCTTGAGCAAGCACGCCCTTTGAGTTTTGGCGAAGGTTTGGAGCGGGCTTGCCAAACTTGGTGTGACAAGGTTCGCAACGCGCTCGATACAGGGGATTCGCGTCATGCTTGGACGGCTTGGGCAGTGGCCATAGGCGTGCCTTGTGTGTTGGTGGTGGCGGTACATGTACTTTTGGCATGGTATCTAGGCTGGATTTTTGCCATGTTGTGGGGCGTGGCAGTTTTGTATGCCACCTTGGGGTTTCGCCATTTCAGCCACCACTTCACCTCTATTCGCCAAGCCTTGTCGGTAGGTGATGATGTCTTGGCCAACAGCTTGCTTTCGCAATGGTCGGGTGCGAAAGGGGAAAACCTCGCGCGCGCAGAAATCATTCGCCATGTCATCGAGTATTCAGCCATTGCCGCGCACCGCCATGTGTTTGGTGTGGTGGTTTGGTTTGTTGTTTTGGCCGGTCTGGGTTTGGGGCCAGTGGGCGCGGTGATTTACCGACTGAGTGAATTTTTGTCGCGGTCTTGGGGAACGAAAGATGATTTTGCAGCATCTACGCTGGGTCACAACAGCCCCGCCTTAGAGACATGTGCGGCCAAGGCTTGGCGCAAGACCGATTGGCTACCTGCCAGATTCACCGCATTGAGTTTTGCGGTGGTCGGCAATTTTGAAGACGCGGTGCAAGCTTGGCGCAATGATGCTTTGCATTTTCCCGACTCCAATGATGGGGTGGTGTTGGCGGCTACCTCTGGCGCTATCAATGTGCGCTTGGGCGGCAAGAGCTTGGGCCAAGCAGATGAAGAGCAACTGCTGAACCCTCAGGCGGTAGAGACAACCGCTGGACGCGAGCCTGAGTTAATGCATTTACGCAGCATGGTGGGCTTGGTTTGGCGAGCCGTGGTGATGTGGATGCTGTTGCTCGCGCTCTTGACTTTGGCTCGGCTGTTGGGTTGAGCGAGCTTTTGGGCTTAGTAACTTTGAGGTGCAGATAACTCTGCAAACAGCTCGGTATAAATTTTGTAGCGCCCTGGGTCTATTTCTTGACGCGCCAAAGCAACCCGCACACCGCAATCGGGTTCGTGCACATGGCTGCAATTGTGGAACTTGCAATGATCGGCATGCGCGTCGATATCTGGCATGCAAGACGCCAAACTGCTCGCAGCAATATGGTGTAAGCCGAAAGCCTGAAACCCAGGAGAGTCCATCAGCGCGGTTTTTTTGGCCGCATCCATCCAATACCACGTGGTGGATGTGGTGGTGTGTTTTCCCGACTGCAAGGCTTGCGAGATGATGTTGGTTGCGGCATTGGCGTTGGGCACCAATCGATTGATGAGGGTACTTTTGCCCGCACCCGAAGGACCGAGGACCAAGGTGACTCGCTGATCAAGCTCGATACGCAAGTCGGCTAAATCAAACGCATCATTTCTCAGACTCAAGGGCAAAACCTTGCAACCCAATTGCTGGTAGGCAAGAAGCTTATGCCAAGCCCGCTCAAAAGCTTCTGTGAGGTCTTGCTTGTTCAGGCCAATCAAGGTGTGTATGCCTTCATGGCGTGCGGCGATCAAGGCGCGGGCTAACTGACTTTGTGAAAAGTCTGGTTCTGCCGCCACCAACACCAACACTTGATCGATATTGGCCGCGAAAGACTTGGTGCGAATTTCATCTTGTCGATAGAAAAGATTTTTTCGCGTGTCAACAGACTCGATGCTGCCGCCGTCTTCACTGGCCGTCCATTGCACATGGTCGCCCACAACAGCTTGGTTTTTTTTGCCTCTGGGGTGGCAAATTCTGCGCTCACCCTGGGCATCTTCAACCCAAACATGGCGGCCGTGACTGGCGACCACCAAGCCCCAATTGGTCATGCCGTGAGTCGGGCCAAGCGTTGCGCGGCCGGTGGGTGGGAATGATAAAAAGCCACATACAAGGGGTCAGGGGTCAGCGTAGATGCGTTGTCTTGGTAGAGTTTAAGAAGTGCTTGGCGTAAATCGGCACCGTTGGCATACTGGCAAGCAAACGCATCTGCTTCAAACTCATGTTGCCGTGAACGCGCCGAGTGCCAAGGCGTGGTCACAAAGGTGACCAAGGGCACAAACATCATGAACAACAACAAAGCAATCCCATCATTGGCGCTGGCTAAGTGGGGTTGAATGCCTAAGCCTTCATAAAACCAGCTTTGTGAGCTGAGCCAGCCCAGTCCCGCCAGTCCCGCCAGTGTGAACAAAAAACTGTTGAACAACGATTTGGGAATGTGTTTGAGTTTGGCATGTCCCAGTTCATGGGCAAGCACAGCCTCCATTTCATCGGCATTCAATTGCTTGAGGAGGGTGTCAAAAAACACCACGCGTTTTTGCTTTCCCAGGCCCGTGAAAAAAGCGTTGGAGTGTGCTGAACGACGACTTCCATCCATGACAAAAAAACCATCCGCCTGAAAACCAGTGCGCTGCATCAAGTCAATGACACGGGTTTTAAGTGCAGCATCTTCCAAGGGTTGAAACTTGTTGAAAAGCGGCATGATGACGCTGGGCGCCAACCACATCACAAACAACTGATAAACCACCAGCACACCCCAAGCAATCATCCACCACCACGCGCCACCCGATTGCATCAGGTACAGCACCAACCACAGCAGGGGCAGCCCCAAAACGGCACCCAGCAAACTGGCTTTAAGCATGTCTGTCAACCAAAGACCTAAAGTCATTCGGTTAAATCCAAACGCTTGTTCAATTTTAAAAGTTTGTATATAGGACAAAGGCAAGCTGACAACGGCACTGATGAGGATGAAACTCACTACCAAGCTGATTTGTTGCCACATGCTTGGGCCCATCAGATTTAACAACCACTGATCGAGCAAGCCCAAACCGCCCAGCAAGGTCCACATCACCAGCATGGCCGTGTCTAGCGCCATGTCCCAATGACCTAAGCGCAGTTTGGCGATGGTGTAGTCGGCCGCTTTGTGGTGAGCCGCTGTGCTGATGGTAGCTGCAAATGCTTCGGGCACTGCCGCACGATGCTGCGCCACATGGCGCATTTGCCGAAGGGACAGCCAAAATTTGAGGAGCAAGTTCAGCACCAGCAGGCTGGAGAAAACCAAGGTGAATGTATAAGCGGTAATCATGCAACTAGTTTAGGGGACAATGCCCTTATGAATTTAAACGTTACAAATAGTACCGAGCCGCCAGAGAGTATTTTGTTGGCCAAGTCGGATGACAACCTGATTTGGCTTGACTGCGAGATGTCGGGGCTCGATCCCGAAAAAGAACGTTTGCTGGAAATTGCTTTGGTTGTGACCGGTCCACATTTGACACCTCGAAAAGAAAGTCCTGTGTGGGTTGTCCACCAATCTGATGCTTTGCTCAATGGCATGGACGCTTGGAACAAAGGCACCCACGGTAAAAGCGGATTGATAGACAAAGTCAAAGCCTCCACCTTGAATGAAGACCAAGTGCAAGAGCAACTCATCGCTTTCATCAAGACATTTATCTCTAAAGGCATTTCGCCCATGTGCGGCAACACCATCAGCCAAGACAGACGTTTTTTGGTTAAGTACATGCCCAAGTTCGAAGCCTGGTTTCACTACCGCAATTTGGATGTCAGCACGCTCAAAGAACTTTCCAAGCGATGGAAACCCGAGGTGTATGCGGCTTTTAAAAAACGCCAAAGCCATACCGCTTTGGCCGATGTTCATGAATCTATCGATGAGTTAATTCATTACAGAGAGCACTTTTTAAAACTTTAAAAAAATATTTCTCAGGGTAGACCCTAATCCGTGAGAGAATACGCCTCG
>JABMMR010000054.1 GCA_013205525.1 Burkholderiales bacterium
CCTTGGGTGGGCAACAAAGCGCCGATGATGCTGCGCAGAAGCGTGGTTTTGCCCATGCCGTTGTGGCCCAAAATACCCACGGCTTCGCCTGCGGTGATGTGCAAATCGATACCACGCAGCACCGGAATGCTGCCGTAGCCTGCGTGGAGCTGTTGAATGTCGAGCATGCAGGTTCTTTCTGTTTAAGCGGCTTTTTTGCCCAAATAGACTTGGCGCACCGTGGGGTTGTTCATCACAGCGTCGGGCAAGTCTTCAGTGAGGATGGCACCTTGGTGAAACACAGTGACCATCTTGGCGATCATGCGAATAAAACTCATGTCGTGCTCCACCACAATCAAGGCGTGGCTTTTGTTGATTTCCAAAATCAAGTCGGCGGTGCGGCGCACCTCTTGGTCACTCATGCCGGCCGCGGGTTCGTCTAACAAAATAAGCGAAGGGTCTGCAGCGATGACCACGGCCAACTCAACCCACTGGCGCTGCCCGTGGGCCAGCATGCCGGTGGTGGACTTTTGCAGGCTGGTCAAACCCACGCGCTCGAGGGTGTCGCGGGTGACTTCCAAGGCTTTGGCCTTGGGATAGACACGGCAAGCCGATAACCACACGTTTTCCCACACCGACAGGCCATTGAACAAACTGGGCACTTGGGTTTTGATGCCAATGCCCAAACGCGCGGGCACATGCGGCTGGCAACCGGTGATGTCTTGGCCACGAAACAGCACCTGACCCGAGGTGGGGCGCAACTGACCGGTGAGTTGCTTGAAGAACGTGCTTTTGCCCGCACCATTGGGGCCGATGATGCAACGCAATTCACCGTCGCTGAGTTTGAAGTTGACGTCGCGGGTGGCATGCACGCCACCAAAGCGCATGTTTAAGTTGCGGGTTTCCAGCAGGGGCACAGTGCTCATGCGTCTTCTCCCTTGGCGACTTTTTTACCAAAGAGTTTTTGCAACACATCTCCCAAACTGGGGATGATGCCCTTGGGCACCAACAACACAAACACCACCAAGATCACACCCAAAACCAAGTTGGAATTGAAGGTCTGCTGTGTACCGATTTGGGTGGTTAACCACTGTATGGCCATGCAACCGATGATGGGGCCGACCAAGGTACCCAAGCCGCCCACGATCACCCACACAATGATTTGTGCTGACTGACCCAAACTGAACACGGTGGGACTGGTGAAGGAACCCCAGTTGGCAAAAAAGCAGCCTGACAGCCCCGCGATACAACCACCCACGGTGAACGCAAACAACTTGAATGCCCGCGCATCAAAGCCCAGCAAAGTAGCACGTTGTTCGTTTTCTTTGATGGCCACAATCACATGCCCAATACGGGACGAAATCAGCCAGCGCAAACCGCCATAAATACCGATCAAACTGAAGGCACACAGGTAAAAGAAGGTAACGGCGTCCAAGGGGTCTTCAGGGTTGCCTGGGAAATTGATAGACGGTATGGCCGGTATGCCATTGAACCCGCCCAAAGGTGCGTTGCCTATGCGCCACTCGGGGCCTGCGGTGGAATTGACCGAACTGAAAAAAATCAAACTCACTGTGAGGGTAATGACGCCCATGTACACATCGGAGAGGCGACCATAAAACATGAAGTAGCCCAGCAACAAAGCAAACAAGCCCGGCAAGGCGATGGCCAAGAACACGGGCAAGGTGCTCTCGCCCATATTGACCACAGCCAAGGCATAGGTGTAGGCACCCAAGCCAAAAAACGTGGCTTGCCCAAAGCACAAAATGCCCGAGAAACCCCAAATAAACGCTTGGCTGATGGCCAAGATGGCCATCACCACATAGATGGTGATTTGTATCAAGGCGAAGTCATCCACCCATTTGGGAATAGCCAAGGTAGCCATCACCCCTAGCAACATCACCAATACAGCACTCCAGGGGGATTCTCGAAAAGCTGTCACAACGATCCTTTGAAAAAGCGGCCAGTAATGCCTTGGGGCAACATGCGAAGCATCACCACGGCGGCAATAAAGAGCGCGACTTCACCAAACACCGGCGTGGTGATGAAGGTGGCCAACTGGTTGATGAGGCCAAACAAAGCTGACGCCGAGACGGTGCCTGCCAAAATAGAACTGCCCCCACCAATGACGGTGATGAAGGCCTTGGCAATGAAGGAGCCGCCCATGGTCGGCACCACGCCAGACACGGGAGCCAGCAAGCCACCCGCTAAGCCAGACAAAGCAGCGCCCACAGCAAAAGTGATGGAATAGACCCGCGTGGGACTGATGCCCAACACATCGGCCATGCCAGGGTTTTGCATGGTGCCGCGAGCGATCAGGCCCCAATCGGTGCTGCGCAAAACCCAACGAATCGCCAACAACAACAACACCGCAATGACAATCAAAGCCATGGTGTAAAAACTCACCGAATAAGCACCCATAGAGAAACTGCCCTCTGGCGTAGACACGCCTGAAGTGGTGTTGCCAATCACGGAAGTGACCAAGCCCACGCACAACAGCGACAAGCCCCAAGTGGCCAGCATGGTGTCAACCATGCGCCCATACAGGTGACGAATGATGAGCCGTTCGACCACGATGCCAAACAGCCCCACACAAATAGGCGCGACCACCAGCATGGCAATCCAAATATTGATGCCTGCCTTGGTCGCAAAAATAGCGCTGTACGCGCCCAACATCAAAAACTCGCCGTGAGCGAGATTGATGACGCGCATCATGCCAAAAATAACCGCCAACCCTGATGAAATGATCACCAGGGTGGCGATGGCGTACAGGACCTGTACGGAAACAATAAATGCCAGATCCATGTACGCCTTCTCTCTTTCAATCGCTCAAACAATCAACCGTGCTTAAACCTTGATGACGAACTGCTTATTTTCAGCAGGGTTCTTCTTGAGGTTACACACAGAGCTGGTGTCTGAGGGCGCTTGCTGCGCAAACGTTTGAAGAATGTCCAGCTTTTTGTTTTTCACTTCAGCCAAGCTCACATCCAAAATACAGTGGTGTGAGGCACCGTCGACGGTAACCTTGCCGCTGGGCGCACTGATGCTGATGCCGCTCTCCATGGCTTCGATGACTTTCATGCGGTCGATGCTGCCGGCTTTCTTGACAGCTTCTGCCCACAGCTTGAAGCCTTGGTAAGTGCCCATGGCCAACTCGGTGACGTTGGGATAGTCGGCGCCAAAGCGTTTACGGAATGCAGCCAAGAAGATTTTGTTTTCGGGAGTGGTAATTTTCTCGAAGTAGTTGTAAGACAAGACCATGCCATTGCACTCTTCAGGTGCCAACACAACTTGCTCGTTACCCACTGAGAAGGTGGAAGATGCCATGGGGATCTTCTTCAACATACCAGCTGCGCCCCATTGGCGATAAAAGGACATGTGTGCGCCACCAACCAAGGCAGACACGACGAAGTCGGGTTTGGCTGCTTCGATTTTGGCGATGGTGGGACCAAAATTGGTCACATCCAAGGGGAAGAATTCAATGGCTTGAACGCTGCCGCCGCCTTCTGTGACGTACTTC
>JABMMR010000055.1 GCA_013205525.1 Burkholderiales bacterium
GCTTTATGGCGTGCCATTGGTTTGCAAGATGTCAGACTCGAACTCAATAGCTTGGGACAACCGCCCGAACGCTTGCTGCACCGCGCAGCGCTGATTGCTTATTTCGAGCAGCACGCCGATCAGTTGGACGAAGACGCTAAGCGGCGATTGCAGAGCAATCCTTTGCGTATTTTGGACAGCAAAAACCCCGCGATGAAGGCCTTGAACGATGCCGCGCCCAAGTTGTTAGACTTTTTAGGCACCGATAGCTTGGCGCATTTCAGCGCTGTCAAAGCCATCTTGGACGCCAATGGCGTGGCCTACACCATCAATCCGCGCCTGGTGCGAGGCATGGACTACTACAACCTCACCGTGTTTGAGTTCATCACCGAGCAACTGGGTTCGCAAGGCACGGTATGTGGTGGTGGCCGCTACGACTACCTCATTGAACAAATTGGCGGCAAGCCAGCGCCTGCTGTGGGCTGGGCCTTGGGTGTAGAGCGAGTTTTGGAATTGCTGCGCGAGCAAGGGGCGGTGCCCAGCGAGGGGGCGCCCGATGTCTATGCCATCGTGGCGGAGGCTGATTTTTTACCCCAGGTTTTGCCCGTGTTGCAGCAATTGCGCGCCATGGGCGTATCTGTCCAAATGCATGCACCCCCAGACAGTGCTGCGGGCATGGGCAGCATGAAGTCGCAGTTCAAAAAGGCCGACAGCAGCGGTGCGCCATTTGCGTTGATTTTTGGTGCCGACGAACTTGCACAGGGGCAAGTCACTGTCAAGTCTTTGCGCGATGGACAAGGCGCACAACGCAGCGAGATCTTGGCTGACATCAGCCATTGGGGCCTCAGCCTACAATCGGCACTTTAGTTTTACCGCCTTATCAGGAACATCATGGCTACGCATCTCGACCTTGAAGAACAAGAGCAACTCGACCAAATCAAATCTTTTTGGAGCCAATGGGGCAACCTCATCACCGGTGTTATCACCTTGGTCCTTGTGGGTTTTGCAGCTTGGAATGGTTGGAACTATTGGCAACAACGTCAAGCCACACAAGCAGCGGTGTTGTTTGATACCTTCGAAAATGCCAGCAAGCAAGCCGACTTGGTCTTGATGGCTCGCTCGCTGAGCGATATGCAAGATCGGTTTGCGCGCACAACCTTGACGGCCCAAGCCTCATTGTTAGCGGCCAAAACTTATTTCGACAAAGAAAAAATGTCTGAAGCTGAAAAATCGCTTGAATGGGTGGTCAACCACGCACCTGACGAGGCATTTGTGGCCTTGGCGCGCCTTCGTTTATCAGCCTTGGCAATTGAAAGCAAAGACACGGCCAAAGCCAGAAGTTGGGTACAAGACAAACCGGTACCCCCTGGTTTTCAGCCGCTTTTTGATGACCGCATTGGCGATATTGCCTTGATTGAAGGCAAAGCTGATGAAGCCAAAGCCCGTTTGATCAGTGCTTACAAAGGCATGGATGAAACCACTGAATATCGGCGTTTAATTGAAGTCAAGCTGGCCACGGTGGGCGTGGATGTGACCTCAGCTGAGTTCAAAAAATGAAGGCTTTTGCCACTATGCGATGGGTTTTGCTAATGTTGTCCGCGGTTTTTTTAACCGGGTGTGGCAGCTCTAAACCCCAACCCGCCCAAATTCCACCCGTCAAAGCTGACAAACCTATCCAAGCTTTGTGGAAGTTCAAGCTGGGCGACGACGTTTCTTTTGTTCAAAGTTTGCAAGTCGTGCAAGAACGTCTGAGCTTGACAACAGATGATGGAAACATCGCCGTGGTCAATGTGCGCAACGGCCAAGCTGTGTGGCTTTTTGACCTTAAAACTGCGCTCAATACCGGAACGGGTTTTGATGGTGAGCATGTGGCTGTGGTCACTTTGAACAACGAATTGGTATTGCTCAAAGCCGGTAAGGTTTTGTGGCGCAGCCGCTTGACCTCTCAGTCTTATACCCACCCCTTGATTGCCGGTGAGCGTGTGTTCATGATGATGGCAGACCGCTCGGTCTTGGCTTTTGACTTGGCAAGCGGGCAGCGTTTGTGGATGCAGCAGCGACCAGGTGAGCCGCTGGTTCTCAAGCAAAACGGTGTGCTTATGCCGTTTCAAAATACCTTGTTGGTGGGTTTAGGTGGGCGCTTAACAGCGCTCAATCCCGACAACGGTCAAATCAAATGGGATGTGCCTGTTGCCAATCCGCGCGGTATCAATGACTTAGAGCGTTTGGTCGACTTGGTCGCCAAGCCTTCACGGGTGGAAAACTCTGTTTGTGTGCGGGCATTCCAAGCGCAAGTGGGATGTGTCGATGCTCTGCGTGGCAGCGTTTTGTGGACACGTTCTTCCGTGGGCTCGCAAGGCGTGGATGGCGACGCCAAGACCTTGATTGGCACAGAGTCCAATGGCATGGTCCAAGCATGGGGTCGCACCAGCGGCGACCGTTTGTGGGACTCAGACCGCTTGAAGTATCGCGAGCTCACCGGACCTTTGTTCACCTCCAAAGGTATTGTGATTGGCGACAGCGGGGGCTGGCTTTACCTGCTCTCAGCAACTGATGGCAGCTTGATTAACCGTGTGCAAACCGCAACGGAAGGCTTTGCGTCCACGCCCACTGCTTTGGCTGATGGGGGCTTTGTGGTGTTGACTCGCAACGGCTTGCTGCTCGCCTACCAACTGCCTTGAGCAAAGTGGCATTTTTGTGAAGCCGGTGATTGCTTTGGTGGGCCGCCCCAATGTGGGCAAATCCACGCTTTTTAACCGCATCACCAAAACCCGCGACGCCATCGTCGCCGACTATGCGGGACTCACACGGGATCGTCATTACGGCAACGCCAAGCACGGCAAACAAGAATTTATTGTCATCGATACCGGCGGGTTTGAGCCCACCGCTGAGAGCGGCATCTTCAAGGAAATGGCCAAACAAACCCGGCAAGCAGTGGCCGAGTCGGATGCGGTGATATTTGTGGTCGATGCCCGACAAGGCATCAACGCCCAAGATCACGACATAGCCAACTATTTGCGCCGTTTAGGCAAACCCTGTTTGCTGGTGGCCAACAAAGCCGAAGGCATGCAAGAGGGGCACCGCTTGGTCGAGTTTTTCGAACTCGGCTTGGGCGAGGTCATGCCGGTCTCTGCCGCCCATGGTCAAGGCATTCGCAGCATGCTCGATGCCTCCTTGGACCCACTTTCGCTGCCCGAAGAAGATGAGGAAGATGACGGCTCTGCCAAGCCCTTAAAGCTTGCGGTGGTGGGTCGTCCTAATGTGGGCAAATCCACCTTGATCAACACTTGGTTGGGCGAAGAGCGCTTGGTGGCTTTTGATTTACCTGGTACCACCCGTGACGCCATTCATATCCCGTTTGAACGTGAAGGCCAGCAGTTCGAGTTGATAGACACCGCGGGTTTGCGTCGCAAAGGCAAGGTGTTTGAAGCCATTGAAAAATTTTCGGTGGTGAAAACCTTGCAAGCCATTGAATCTTCCAATGTGGCTTTGCTATTGCTTGACGCCACCCAAGGCGTGACCGATCAAGATGCGCATATCGCCGGCTATATTTTGGAGACGGGCAGGGCGGTGGTGCTGGCGGTCAATAAATGGGATGCGGTGGACGCTTACCAGCGCGAGTTGCTAGAGCGCTCCATCGAGAGCCGCTTGGCATTTTTGAAATTTGCCAAGTTGCACCATATTTCAGCTCAAAAGCGTCAAGGTTTGGGGCCGGTGTGGA
>JABMMR010000056.1 GCA_013205525.1 Burkholderiales bacterium
CGTGACAAACCGACCATCGCGCCGCGTGCATCGGCCTGCCAATAGGGCGCACCCAAGCCGGTGAAGGCCGGCACCAGCACAACGCCGCCCGAGTCGGGCACGCTCTGGGCTAAAGCTTGTACATCGGCGCTTGTGTCAAACGCCCGCAGGCCATCACGCAACCACTGCACCACCGCGCCACCGATGAACACGCTGCCTTCCAGTGCAAAGGCAGGCTTGTTGTTGGCTTGCGCCGCGCTGGTGGTGATCAAGCCGTTGTGGCTGGTTTGAAACTGCGCGCCGGTATGCATCAGCATGAAGCAACCCGTGCCGTAGGTGTTTTTTACTTGGCCCGCTTTAAAACAGGCTTGACCAAACAAAGCGCTTTGCTGGTCACCGGCCACGCCGCCTATGGACATGTTGTTGCCCAGCCACTGCGCTTGTGCAGTGCCAAAGTGACTGGCCGAAGGCTGCACTTGCGGCAGCACGGATGCCGGAATACGAAACAAGGCCAGCAGCTCATCGTCCCAGCGGTTGGTGTGAATATTAAAAAGCATGGTGCGCGCCGCATTGCTGACATCGGTGGCGTGCACAGCGCCGCCGCTAAGTTGCCACATCAACCAAGTGTCGACTGTGCCAAACGCCAGTTGCCCCGCTTCGGCCATGGCACGCGCACCCGCCACGTTGTCCAAGATCCATTGCAATTTGGTCGCAGAAAAATAAGCATCAAGAACCAAGCCGGTTTTTTGCTGCACCAAGGGCGCAAACCCCGCCTCGCGCAAGCGCAAACACTCTGGCTCAGCCCGTCGGTCTTGCCAAACAATGGCGTTGTAAATGGCTTGGCCGGTGTCGCGCCGCCACACCAGCGTGGTCTCGCGTTGGTTGGTGATGCCCATGGCGGCGATGTGCTTGGCACCCAGCCCCGCTTGTTGCAAGACTTGTCTGGCGGTGGCCAGCTGGCTAGACCAAATTTCTTGGGGGTCGTGCTCGACCCAACCCAGTTGGGGGTAAATTTGCTTCAATTCCACTTGCGCCTTGGCCACCACATCGCCGTTTGGGGAGAACACAATGCTTCTGCAACTGGAAGTACCTTGGTCTAAAGATAGTAAATAAGTGGTATTTGACATTGATAAATAAGTTGGCAGGTTGAAAAACGCTTGCAAGCGCAGATAACTATGCCATAATAGCTGGCTCTGCATTTAGAACAGCAGAAAAGACAGACGACAGCCCCAAGCAAAAGCGCTTTGAAATGGTTCAAAGCGCCAATGACGGGCCCAAGACTGATCGGGTTAGGTGGTTGAATTTTTTGGCCATATACCCGGTACAAGTTGGGAAACGAAATGATCCAGACAGAATCCAGATTAGAAGTGGCCGACAACACTGGCGCAAAATCCGTTTTGTGCATAAAAGTGCTGGGCGGATCTAGGCGTCGCTACGCCAGCGTTGGCGACGTTATTAAGGTGAGCATCAAAGAAGCCGCCCCCCGTTCACGCGTCAAAAAAGGCGAGGTTTACAGCGCGGTGGTGGTTCGTACGGCCAAAGGCATCCGTCGCAGCGACGGCTCTTTGGTCAAGTTCGACTCCAATGCGGCTGTTTTGCTCAATGCCAAGCTCGAACCTATAGGCACCCGTATCTTCGGCCCGGTCACGCGTGAATTGCGTACCGAGAAATTCATGAAGATCGTGTCATTGGCGCCAGAAGTACTATAAGGACACCGACCATGAACAAGATTCGCAAAGGCGACGAGGTCATCGTCATCACAGGTCGAGACAAAGGCAAGCGCGGCAAAGTCGCTGTGCGCGCCGATGATTCGCATCTCTTGATCGACGGCATCAATTTGGTGAAAAAACACACCAAACCCAACCCCATGGCGGGAACCACTGGTGGCGTGATTGAAAAAAGCATGCCAATTCATCAGTCCAATGTCGCCATTTACAACGCCACCAGCGGCAAAGCCGATCGCGTGGGCATCAAGATCAATACCGATGGCTCGAAGGTTCGTATCTTCAAGTCCAGCGGTGAAGTCATCAAGGCGGCATAAACATGGCACGACTCCAACAACACTATCGTGAAAAAGTGGTCCCCGAGTTGACCGAAAAATTTGGTTACAAGTCGCCTATGCAAGTGCCGCGTCTGACCAAAATCACCCTCAATATGGGTGTATCCGAAGCCGTAGCCGACAAAAAAGTCATGGACCATGCGGTCAGTGACCTCACCAAAATCTCGGGCCAAAAGCCTGTGGTCACCAAGGCGCGCAAAGCCATCGCCGGTTTCAAAATTCGCGAACAGCAACCCATTGGTTGCATGGTTACGTTGCGTGGCGTGCGTATGTATGAATTCCTCGACCGTTTCGTCACCGTGGCCTTGCCCCGTGTGCGCGACTTTCGCGGTATTTCTGGCCGTGCATTTGACGGCCGCGGCAATTACAACATCGGCGTGAAAGAGCAAATCATCTTTCCCGAGATCGAGTACGACAAGGTTGATGCCCTGCGCGGCATGAACATCAGCATCACCACCACGGCTAAGACCGACGACGAGTGCAAAGCGCTCCTTGCCGCCTTCCGTTTCCCCTTCAAGAACTGAGGTGCCCTGTGGCTAAAGTAGCTTTGATTGAACGCGAACTCAAGCGCGACAAACTGGTCGCGAAGTACGCAAAAAAGTACGCTGAACTGAAGGCTGTGGCAAATGACGCCAAGCACAGCGATGAAGACCGTGCGCAAGCCCGTTTGGCACTGCAAAAACTTCCCCGCAATGCCAACCCTACGCGTCAGCGTAACCGTTGCGCCATCACGGGTCGTCCGCGTGGCACCTTCCGCCAATTTGGTTTGGGTCGCGCCAAGATTCGCGAAATGGCCTTTGCGGGCAATATTCCTGGCATCACCAAGGCCAGCTGGTAATACAGCAGGAGATATTCAATATGAGCATGAGTGACCCCATTGCCGACCTGCTGACGCGTATTCGTAATGCGCAGATGGTGGCCAAGCCGACCGTGTCGGTGCCTTCTTCCAAAGTCAAACTGGCCATCGTCCAGGTGTTGAAAGATGAGGGCTATATCGATGGCTTTCACGTCAAAACCGAAGCCGGTAAGCACGAATTGGAAATCGCCTTGAAATATTACGCTGGCCGTCCAGTGATTGAGCGCATTGAGCGCGTCTCTCGCCCTGGTCTGCGTGTTTACAAAGGCCACAATGCCATTCCTCAAGTCATGAACGGCTTGGGTGTGGCTATTGTCACTACGCCGCGTGGCGTGATGACGGACCGCAAAGCCCGCGCCACTGGCGTTGGCGGCGAAGTTTTGTGTTACGTGGCTTAAGGGAGAAAACAGCATGTCCCGAGTCGGAAAAATGCCAGTCTCCGTGCCCAAGGGCGTGGATGTAGCCATCAACGAACAACTCATCAGCATCAAAGGTACAGGTGGCAATCTCTCGATTGCCAACAACCATTTGGTGAAAGTGGTGCACAGCGCTGACAGTTTGAGCTTTGCGCCGGCCGATGAAAGCCGTGAAGCCAATGCCATGAGCGGCACCTTGCGCCAATTGGTTAACAACATGGTCATTGGTGTCACCAAAGGCTTTGAGAAAAAGCTCAACTTGGTGGGTGTGGGTTACAAGGCCGCCGCCCAAGGCAACAAACTCAATTTGGCTGTGGGTTATTCGCACCCTGTCAACTTCGACATGCCTTCAGGCATCAAGGTGGAAACACCTGTACCCACAGAAATTTTGATCAAAGGCGCTGACCGCCAACGTGTGGGCCAAATCGCTGCTGAAATTCGCGCAGTACGCCCACCCGAGCCTTACAAAGGCAAGGGCATTCGCTACTCTGACGAAAAAATCGTCATCAAAGAAACCAAGAAGAAATAAGGAGCTGCCACATGCTAAGCAAAAAACAGCAGCGTATCCGCCGCTCCCGCCAAACCCGTATTCGCATTGCCACGCAAGGCGTTGCTCGCTTAACGGTCAACCGTACCAATTTGCATATCTACGCCTCAGTTATCTCTGGCGACGGCACCAAAGTGTTGGCGACTGCCTCTTCAGC
>JABMMR010000057.1 GCA_013205525.1 Burkholderiales bacterium
CCCACAAGTTGTTCTGTTGTTTTTTCAATGATTTTGGGGATAAGCTGTGAATAAGTTTCCTGTGGCTAGGTCGCAACGCTTGTCCGAGCGACTTGTAAGGGCTTACCGTCCCCGTCTTTTTCCCTACAATGAAATTCCAACTATCGCAGTTGCCATAGATTGTTGGTTCCGGGCGCGTCATCACCTGACGCGCCCTTTTTTATGGCTTTCCCCTCTGTAAATTCAGATACTTAACTGCATGCATTGATGAACCACATCAGAAATTTTTCCATCATTGCGCACATTGACCACGGCAAATCCACACTTGCAGATCGCTTAATTCAACGCTGCGGCGGCTTGAGCGACAGAGAGATGCAAGCACAGGTTCTGGACTCGATGGACATTGAAAAAGAGCGGGGGATAACCATCAAGGCGCAGACCGCTTGCCTGCATTACAAAGCCCTGAACGGCGAAATTTACAACCTGAATTTGATCGACACACCTGGCCACGTGGATTTTTCTTACGAGGTGAGTCGCTCGCTGTCGGCCTGTGAGGGCGCCTTGCTGGTGGTTGACGCGAGTCAAGGTGTCGAAGCACAGACCGTGGCCAACTGTTACACCGCTTTAGACCTCGGCGTCGAGGTGGTTCCTGTGCTTAACAAGATGGACTTGGCTTCAGCCGATCCTGACAACGCCAAAACAGAAATCGAAGACGTGATAGGCATCGACGCCTCACAAGCGATTCCCTGTTCGGCCAAAACCGGCATGGGCGTGGACGAGATTTTGGAAGCCATCATCACCCGCATTCCGCCCCCGCGCGGCAACCCAGACGCGGCTTTACGGGCCATGATTGTCGACAGCTGGTTTGATACCTATGTGGGCGTGGTCATGCTGGTTAGGGTGGTCGACGGCAGGTTAGCCAAAGGCGAGCGCATCAAAATGATGGCCTCAGGCGCCATTTACAACGCTGACAGCTTGGGCGTTTTTACGCCTGCCAATGAAAGCCGCGAGTCGCTTGAGGCTGGCGAGGTGGGCTACATCATTGCAGGCATCAAAGAGTTGCAAGCCGCCAAAGTGGGTGACACCATCACCCTGATCAAGGCGGGCACCGGCGGCGCAGCGGCCACCGCCACCCAGGCATTGCCGGGCTTTAAAGAAATTCAGCCGCAAGTCTTTGCCGGCTTGTACCCCACCGAGGCCAACCAATACGACGCATTGCGTGACGCTTTAGAGAAGCTCAAACTCAATGATTCTTCCCTGCGCTACGAACCCGAGGTGTCGCAAGCCTTGGGCTTTGGCTTTCGCTGCGGCTTCTTAGGCTTGCTGCACATGGAGATCGTGCAAGAGCGTTTGGAACGCGAATTCGACCAAGACCTGATCACCACCGCGCCCAGTGTGGTTTACCAAGTGCTGCGCGCCGATGGCGAAGTCATCATGGTGGAGAACCCCTCCAAAATGCCCGAAGCCAGCAAGATGGAGGAAATTCGCGAGCCCATCGTCACCGTGCATCTGTACATGCCGCAAGACTATGTGGGCGCGGTCATGACCTTGGCCAACCAAAAGCGCGGGGTACAGCTGAACATGGCTTATCACGGCCGCCAAGTCATGCTCACCTATGAAATGCCACTGGGCGAAATCGTCCTCGACTTCTTCGACAAGCTCAAAAGCGTCAGCCGTGGCTATGCTTCCATGGACTATGAATTCAAAGAATACCGCGCCGCCGATGTGGTCAAGGTGGATATTTTGTTGAACACTGAGCGTGTCGACGCCTTATCCATCATTGTTCACCGCAGCCAGTCGCAGTACCGTGGCCGCGCGGTGGTGTCAAAAATGCGCGAAATCATCAGCCGCCAAATGTTTGACGTCGCCATACAAGCGGCGATTGGGGCGAATATCATTTCGCGTGAAACCATCAAAGCCTTGCGTAAAAACGTGCTGGCAAAATGCTACGGTGGCGACATCAGCCGTAAGCGCAAACTCCTTGAAAAACAAAAAGCAGGCAAGAAAAGAATGAAGCAAATTGGATCCGTAGAAGTTCCCCAAGAAGCCTTTTTGGCGATATTGCAGGTGCAAGATTGATTGCCGCCTTCACCGGCTTGGTGTTGGCCGCGTTTGTTGCTTATGCGGGTGCTTGGTACGCCGGAGTGGTCGAGGGCAATTTTGCCTTGCTGTTGTTGATGGCCACCACCGTCACCGGCATCTATTGGATTGCTGAGCGGCTGTATTTCTTACCCCAAAGGCGACGCGAAGTTGATGCTTTGCAAGCCCAGTACGCCCAACGCGAACAAGAGTTGTCGCTTCAAGGCATTGCCACACCGCCCGAGCACCAGCAGCTCGCGGCCAAGGTGGATGAGATTTACCGCCAACCTTGGTGGCTAGACTGGACCGCCGGCTTGTTTCCCGTGATTGCCACCGTTTTTATATTGCGTTCTTTTTTATTTGAGCCTTTCAAAATTCCTTCAGGCTCCATGATCCCCACCTTGCATGTGGGCGACTTGATTTTGGTGAACAAATTCCATTACGGAATTCGTCTGCCGGTGATCAACTTCAAACTGACCGATGGCAACCCTGTGCAGCGCGGCGATGTGATGGTGTTTCGCTACCCACCCAAGCCCAGTTTGGACTACATCAAACGCGTGGTTGGCGTGCCTGGCGACGAGATTGCTTACATCAACAAGCAACTCACCATCAATGGGCAGCAGGTAGGTAAAACAGCCATTCCCGAATTTTTTGACGCTGACAATATGCGCTACAGCAAGCAGTTCGAGGAACCCATGCCAATTGGCAGCACGCCCGAGCAGATGCAAAACCTCAGGACCCACCGCTTGCTCAATGATGAACGAGCGCCTGCATTTGTCAGCGGTATCGAAAATTTTGCGTACAAAGAAAACTGCACTTACAACATTGAAGGCTTTGTTTGCAAAGTGCCGGCCGGCCACTTTTTTATGATGGGCGACAACCGAGACAACTCTCTAGATTCGCGCTATTGGGGCTTTGTTCCCGATCAAAATATTGTGGGCAAAGCATTTTTTGTTTGGATGAACTTTGGCAACCTCAGCCGAGTGGGTGGCTTTGACTGACGATGGCCGAGGTGCATGAACAGTTGACCAGCTCGAGCTTGCAAGACAGGTTGCAGCACCGTTTTGCTCAGCAGCAGTTGCTTGAATTGGCACTGACCCACCGCAGCTTCAGCAGCCAGCACAACGAGCGCCTAGAGTTTTTGGGTGACTCGGTACTTAATTTGGCCGTCTCGCGCATGCTCTACTTGGCTTTAAGCGATCAGCCCGAGGGCGACCTCTCCAGGGTGCGCGCCAACTTGGTTAAACAAGATACTTTGCACCGCTTGGCGGTCGACTTAGGCTTGACGGGCATGATTCGCTTGGGTGAGGGCGAGATGCGTTCGGGCGGGCAGCAACGCCCTTCTATCTTGGCTGATGCCTTGGAAGCCGTCATTGGTGCAGTGTTTCTCGATGCCGGTTACCAAGCCGCTGAAAGTTTGGTGCTGCGCTTATTTGAAAAAGTGGCGATCTCGCCCACCATGACCGCGGCAGCCAAAGACCCTAAAACCGAATTACAAGAATGGCTGCAGGGCAGGCGCATGCAGTTACCCATCTACCGCGTGGTGGGCACCACGGGCGCGGCGCACCAACAAATCTTCGATGTCGAATGCGAGATCGTGGAATTAAAACAAACCCAACGTGGCATAGGTAACTCGCGGCGCAGCGGCGAACAAGCGGCAGCTACGGCCATGCTCCAATGGCTGCAGGAGCAACAAACATGTCCGAAACTTTGACGATCCCCTCACTCGGCGCTCAGCGCTGCGGCTTGGTGGCCATCGTTGGCAAACCCAATGTGGGTAAGTCCACCTTACTCAATGCCTTGGTGGGGCAAAAAATCAGCATCACTTCGCGCAAGGCGCAGACCACGCGCCACCGCATCACCGGCATGCGAACCACGGGCGAGACGCAATTTATTTTTGTCGATACCCCTGGTTTTCAAACCGACCATGCCAACGCCTTGAATCGTTCGCTCAACAAAACCGTGGTGGGTGCGGTCAGTGATGTAGATTTGGTGTTGTTCGTGGTGAATGCCGGTAGTTTTGCCGTCGCGGATGGCAAGGTGCTGGCACTGTTGCACAAAGACATTCCGGTTTTATTGATTGCCAACAAGCTCGATAAAGTGCATCGCCGCGAAGAGCTTGCACCGTGGTTGCAAGAGATGCAAACCCGTCACGCGTTTGCCCAATTCATGCCTATGTCCGCCAAGAACCCCAAGGACATTGAGCGATTGCTCACCCAGTGCAAAGCCTTTTTACCCGAGCAGGCTTGGTGGTACGGCGAAGATGAACTCACTGACCGCAGTGAAAAATTCTTGGCCAGCGAAATCATCCGAGAAAAACTGTTTCGCTTCACCGGTGACGAGTTGCCCTATACCTCTACCGTGATCATTGACACCTTCACCGAAGAGCCAGGCAAAACCGTCTCTCGCATGGTTCGCATTGCCGCCACCATCGTGGTCGAGCGTGATGGCCATAAAGCCATGGTCATTGGTGAAGGTGGTGAGCGGCTCAAGCAAATCGGCACGCTGGCTCGCCAAGAGCTGGAAAAGTTGATGGACGCCAAGGTGTTCATCGAGCTGTGGGTGAAAGTGCGTTCTGGCTGGGCCGATGACGAGGCGCGGGTGCGCAGCTTTGGCTACGAGTAAAACGGCGGCGCTCAGGGTTCTGGATGAACCCGCTTTTGTGCTTCACCATTACGACTGGAGCGAATCCAGCCGTATTTTGGAAGTCTTTAGCCGTCACCATGGGCGACTGGCTTTGGTGGCCAAAGGGGCCAAGCGCCCCACCTCCAGTTTGCGCGCGGTGTTGTTGCCTTTACAACCCTTGTCGCTTTGTTATGGCGGCGACGCCGAGATTCGCACCTTAAAGAGCGCCGAGTGGGCGGGTGGTCATGTCATGCCCCGTGGTGAGGCTTTGCTGTCGGGCTACTATTTAAACGAGCTGCTGTTGCGCTTGCTCGCACGCGATGACCCACACCCTGCGCTGTTTGACACTTACAGACAAACCGTCAAGATATTGGCCAGCGGTTTGGACAACACCATCGCGCCTTTGTTGCGTGCCTTCGAGTTACTCTTGTTAAGAGACATTGGTTTTTTGCCCGATGTGTCGGTTCAAACCTTAACGCTGCAAGCCGTGCAATCTGAGGTTAGCTATGCCTTGTTTGCTGAAGGCGGTTTGCGAGCGGTAGAAGAAGAGGGCGTGGCTTTGACGGGCAGGCATTGGCTGCAATTGCACGCCGCACTCCATGCCGAGTCTGCCTTGCCAGCCTTGTTGCGCTGCTGTGCCGAATTGCCGCCGGAGTTGCGCGCTGCCTTGCAAACCCAGTTGCGTAACCTCTTACACTACCATTGCGGCGTTAGCAGTTTGCGCACCCGCCAAGTGATGCTGGAACTGCTTGCTCTATGAACATCCATTTATCTGTCAATTTGAACAAAGTGGCGCTGCTGCGAAATACCCGCCATTTGGGCATTCCCAGCGTTACCCGTGCGGCGAGCTTGTGCTTGCAAGCCGGCGCTCAGGGCATCACAGTCCATCCCCGACCCGACCAAAGGCATATCCGCGACAGCGATGCGCATGACTTGGCTGACTTGCTGAGGGACTGGCCAGACCGCGAATTCAATATCGAAGGCAACCCTTTACACAACCTCATGGGCTTGGTTGAAAAATTTCGCCCGCAGCAAGTCACTTTTGTGCCTGACGGCCATGGGCAGTTCACCTCCGACCACGGCTGGCGCTTTCCCAAAGATGCCCATGTCTTGCGACCCCTCATCGCGCAAGCCCAGGCTTGTGGCGCCAGAGTCAGCTTGTTTATGGACGCAGAGCCAGAATCCATGGTGTTTGCCAAAGAAGTGGGTGCTAACCGTGTGGAGCTTTACACCGAGCCCTATGCGGCCGCCCATGGTCAGCCCATGCAAGCGCAGGTGCTGGCGCAATTCAAAGCCACGGCCTTGGCCGCGCAGGCGGTGGGTCTGCAAGTCAACGCCGGTCATGACTTGAATTTGCTCAATTTGCGCGACTTTGTGCAAACCGTTCCCGATGTGAAAGAGGTGTCGATTGGACACGCTCTGATGGCGGACGCCTTGGAAATCGGCTACAGCGCCACAGTTCAAGCTTATTTAAACTGCCTCAAACCATGAGCCAGATTTACGGCATCGGCAACGACATTTGTGACATTCGCCGCATCCGAGCGGCTTTTGAGCGACATGGCGAGCGTTTCGCGCAGAAGGTTTTGAGTGAGGCCGAAATGCAAACGTTTCGCGCGCGCAGCCAGCGTTGGCCAGACCGTGGGATTCGTTTTTTAGCCACCCGTTTTTCGGTGAAAGAATCTTTCAGCAAAGCCATTGGTTTAGGTATGCGCATGCCCATGACTTGGCGGCATTGCGAAGTCGGGCGTTTGCCCAGTGGCCAACCCACCATCGTGCTGCACGGCGCTTTACAAGATTGGTTCGACAAACGTCAACTGCGCGCCCATGTCAGCCTGAGTGATGAAAGCGACTACGCTACCAGCCAAGTTATTGTTGAACAAACCACCTCCGACTGAACCATGAGCCCTGTCAAACACGCCCCTCTAATTATTGATATCGCTGGCACCGTGCTCAGCGACACCGACCGTCGCCGCTTGGCGCACCCGCTGTGTGGCGGCATGATTTTGTTTGGCCGCAACTGGGTCAACCGCCAGCAGCTGAGCCAGCTGTGTACCGACATTAAAAATGTGCGCTCAGACTTGCTGATCTGCGTGGATCACGAGGGCGGGCGGGTGCAACGCTTTCGCACCGATGGCTTCACCCATTTGCCCACCATGGCTGAGCTCGGCCAACTGTGGTTTGAAGATGATGCGGGCTTAACCGGCAGCGGTGCCTTGAATGCCACCAACGCCGCTACGGCTTGCGGCTTTGTCTTGGCGTCAGAGTTGCGTGCCTGTGGCGTGGATTTCAGTTTCACGCCGGTGCTTGACCTTCACTTTGGCAAAAGCGGCGTGATTGGTGACCGCTCCTTTGCGCGAGATCCACGCATGGTGGCTATGTTGGCCAAAAGCCTGATGCATGGTTTGTTGCAAGCGGGCATGGCCAATTGCGGCAAGCATTTCCCCGGCCACGGCTATGTGAAAGCCGATTCACACACCGACATTCCTATCGACACGCGCAGCTTGAAAACTATTTTGCATGACGACGCTTTGCCTTACGCGTGGCTCAGCACCAGTTTGAGCAGTGTCATGCCCGCGCATGTGATTTACCCCAAGGTAGACCAGCGTCCCGCCGGTTTTTCTGCGCGCTGGCTCAAAGACATACTGCGTCATCAACTGGGGTTTCAGGGCGCGGTGTTCAGCGATGACTTGTCAATGGCAGGCGCGCGTTTGATTGATGGCCAAGATGTCAGTTACACCCAAGCTGCGGTCACCGCTTTGCAAGCGGGCTGCGATTTGGTGTTGTTGTGCAACCAAAGTAACCCAGACAGCGCGGGCGGCGGTCAAGCCTTGGATGAATTACTGGCGGGTCTGGCCCAAGCGCAGCAGGCATCTGCGTGGCAACCCAGCCCTGTCAGTGAGCAGCGCCGCTTGGCACTGCTGCCAGCCTCCAAGGCCTTGGATTGGAAAGCTTTGATGCAAACCCCAAGCTATTTGAATGCTTTAAGCCTGCTGCCCTGACAAAATTGGGCCTAGGGTGTACCCACCCCAGAGCCTCGTCAAAACAGTTAAAATAGCTCACTTACCCCGAAGACAACGGGGCTCAAGCAGGACTAAAGGAAACCCATGGCAACCAAATCTGGCAAAACCTCTGTTGACGAGAGTGGTCTTCGTTTTACCAGTCGTGAGAATGGCTCTCCCTTCGCTGGTATGGGCAAAATGGGTGAAACCATGTCTTGCATCAAGTGCGGCATGCACAAACCCCGCCGTCAAGGCAGCCAGCAGCGCTTTGCAGGCAGTTTGGCTTTTTTCTGCCACGACTGCAAACCACCCAAGCCCGCTGTACCAGCAACCCCTGCCGCCGCCAAAGTAGCTTAAGCCTATTTCAGCTTATTGATGGCCCAGGTTTTCCCGACGCAAGGCGGGGAACAAAATCACGTCCCGGATGCTGGGGCTGTCGGTTAAGAGCATCATCAAACGATCAATGCCTATGCCGCAACCACCGGCGGGCGGCATGCCGTATTCCAGCGCACGTACAAAATCATGGTCAAAAAACATGGCCTCATCATCGCCACTGTCTTTGGCATTGACCTGCGCATGAAAGCGTGCGGCTTGGTCTTCGGCATCGTTCAACTCGCTGAAACCATTGCCAAATTCGCGTCCTGTGATGTAGAGCTCAAAGCGCTCGGTCACCTCGGGCTGGCTGTCGCTGGCGCGGGCCAAGGGTGAAATTTCCACCGGATGCTCGCAAATGAAGGTGGGCTCCCAGAGTTTTTCTTCAACGGTTTCTTCAAAGTAAAGAACCTGCAAGCTGGCCAGACTGCGCGCAGACAGTTTGTGTTTTTCTTCTGAGTGGCCCAGCTTTTTCAGGGCATTGATTAACCATGCACTGTCGTCAACATGGTCGGCGGCTTCGGTGTGCGCCATGATGGCTTCGCGGATGGTGAGTCGGGCAAAGGGCTTGGATAAGTCCACCGGTTTGCCGTCATAGGTCAGCAGCAAAGTGCCCACAGCTTTCTGGGCGGCGTCGCGGATCAGGTTTTCGGTGAACTGCATCAGGTCTTGGTAATTCCAATAGGCCGCGTAAAACTCCATCATGGTGAATTCGGGGTTGTGCCGCACGGAAATACCTTCATTGCGAAAGTTGCGGTTAATTTCAAACACACGCTCAAACCCGCCCACCAACAGG
>JABMMR010000058.1 GCA_013205525.1 Burkholderiales bacterium
CAAAGGCGTTGGCGCGGCCGTGGTGATTTCTTAAGCCGTCACTGCGAGGCCACAGGCCCAAGCAATCTACTACGGCAACAACACCGCCAAGCGTGCCTGCACTTTCAGCAGCCGTGCATCATCGCCTTGGCGGCGGTAAATTTCATGCAAATTGCGCAGCATGCGAGCGATGATTTCGCGGGGCAAGGCAGCCTCGAGATGAAAGCCCAAGGTGTCGTCGGAAATCGCATAGGGCGGGCTCAACTTGCTGCCGGGCAGCCAAGGGATAAGGCGCTCGCACAGCTCTTCACGGCTCAAAGACTCGCCGCTAAAAGGATCAATCACCACATGGCCCTCTTGGGGTGCCGGCAAATCCAGCTTGACCAAAAAATGGCCTGGAAAGCCCACCCCAAACACCTGCAAGCCTATGCTCTGCCCCAACTCCAGCCACAGCACAGCCAAGCTGATGGGAATGCCCAAGCGGGTTGACATGACCACATTCAGGTAGCTGTTGTGCGGGTCGTCGTAATGGTTGACATTGCCCGCAAAACGCAGGTTGGCGTAAAAGAAATGGTTGAGCTCGCGAAGTTTGTCCAAAGCGTCCGCGCCAGGCAGGATGCAACGCTTCAAACGTGCGGCCCAGTTATCCACATCGCTCAGCACTTGTTGTATATCTAAGGCGGGGAATTCGTCTTGCGCCAAGCTGATGGCGGTCTCCAGCAGGGGGAACTCGTCATCGCTTTGCACCAAGGCGGTGAAGTAATCCAGTGCGCTGGGGGGCTTTAATTTGTAATGCATAGCGACATCATGCCTTTAGCGACGAAAAAGTGCACGCAGATTCAAACCGAGACCCCTGAGTGCCACAAAATACAACACAGCGCTGGCGCTTAATACGCCTGTCATCAAACCAATTCGTTGCCAAGGCGTGGCGCGCAGGGCTGTCCAATCCCAATGCGTGGCGCTGTAAAAAAGGCATGCTCCCATGGCGCTTGAAGCCAACACCACCCGCAACATCAGCAAACCCCAGCCCGGTTGGGCCTTCCAACTGCGGTTGCGCCGCAGGCCTTGCAGCAACCACAAAGCGTTGAGCAATGCGCCCAAACCAATCGACAGCGTGAGTGCTGCATGGGCTAAATACGGCACCAGCACAAAATTCATGACCTGGGTGAAGATCAACACCGCCACAGCAATGCGCACCGGCGTGCGGGTGTCTTGTTTGGCATAAAAACCGGGGGCCAGCACCTTGATGGCGACCAAACCCAGCACACCCACCCCATAGCCGGTCAGCGCCAGCGTGGTTTGACTCACATCGTTGGCGGTGAATGCGCCGTAGTGATAGAGCACCGCCACCAGCGGTTGTGAAAACACCAGCAAGGCCACAGCGCAAGGCCAGGCCAGCACCCACACCAGTCGCAAACCCCAGTCGAGCATGGCCGAATAAGCATCCGCGTCGCCCTTGGCCTGCGCGCTGGCCAGTTGCGGCATCAGCACCACGCCCAATGCCACGCCCAGCAAGGCAATGGGGAACTCCATCAAACGGTCGGCGTAGCTGATCCAACTGACACTTCCCGGCGTCAAATGCGAGGCAATTTGGGTGTTGATGATCAGCGACAACTGCGCCACGCCTACACCCAGCAAGGCCGGCGCCATCAAGGACAATATGCGCCGAGTACCCGCGTCTTGCCAAGCGGCTTGAATACTTCTTGGCGATAAGCCCAAACGCGGAAACACCCCCAAGCCCAACAAGGCGGGGATTTGCACAGACAACTGTAAGACACCCCCCAACATCACCCCACCTGCCATGGCATAAATGGGTTCCACGCCTTGCGTGGCTAGCCAAGGCGCGCCCCACAGGGCAGCGCCAATCATGCAAACATTCAGCAAAACGGGTGTGGCCGCAGGCACGGCAAAGTGCCGCCATGTGTTGAGAATGCCCGCCGACAAAGCCACCATAGACATAAAACCAATATAGGGAAACATCCAGCGCGTGAGGCCAACAGCGGTGTCCATGCCTTGTGCGGACTGCTGCAAACCGCTGGCCATGGCCCACACCAACAAGGGTGCAGCCAGCACCCCAGCCAAGCTGAGCAGAACCACCGCCAGTAGCAGCACGCTGGCGGCTTTGTCAATCAATACGCGGGTGGCGGCATCCCCCTGCTCGGCGCGGGTGGCGGCCAGCACCGGCACAAAAGCCTGGGCAAAAGCGCCCTCTGCGAACAGGCGGCGAAACAAATTGGGGATGCGAAACGCCACATTAAAGGCGTCGGTCAGGGCATTGGCGCCAAACACGCTGGCGATCAAGGTCTCCCGCGCAAAACCGGTGATGCGCGAGGCCAAGGTCCACAAGGACACGGTAGAGGCGGACTTGAAAAGGCTCACCGGATGAGTGTAGCGGGCGGGTGCGTTACACCAAGCACAGGGCTTGATACAATGTTGGGCTTTGCCAGCAACATCTTCAAACCCTCAAAGGAAACTTTATGGCCGCAGCCAAACCCAAGAAAAAGAACCCGCGCCTAGCGTCGGGCCGTAAACGCGCCCGTCAGGACGTCAAACTCAACGCCGCTAACACTTCGCTTCGTTCACAGTACCGCACTGCGGTCAAAAACGTAGAAAAAGCCGTGTTGGCTGGTGACAAAACCAAAGCCACTGAGCTGTTTGGCAAGATGCAATCCGTGGTGGACATCATTGCCGACAAGCACATCTTCCACAAAAACAAAGCTGCTCGCGATAAGAGCCGCTTAGCCGCCAAGGTGAAAACCTTGGCCCTCGCCGCCTGACAATTCAGGCACCCAGCCCGGCCTGTCGCAAGCAGGCCGCCGTTTGAAACCGGTGCGCTGTTGGCAAAGAAAAAATTGAGAAACCGCCCTAAGGGGCGGTTTTTTCATGGCGTGGCTTTTATGACTTGTAAGTTGTTGTCTTTGGCAAAACCCATGACAAAGTCCCAAGCCATTACATGGTCTTGACGCATAGCAATATGCACGATGACGCATTTGATGCCCTCCAAGGTATTGGGCACACACCAAGGCGAGTAACTTAAATGGTCGCCAGGCGCGGCAGCCCCTGGTCGAAAGCTGCTCATCACACCGGCCAAACGTTCGGCCCAGTCGCTGGGGCGGAAGGTCTGACCGCTGGGGGTCACGCCAAGAATAATGACTTCGTAAGGTAAGGGGCTGACCATGGTTTGGGCGCTGAAAGCGAAAGATGCCGACATGGCGGTTGTTGCTTTGCAGCAATTTCATTCTGTGCGCCGCATTTTTCAGTGGGTTGACAAGCATTGCGCCCTAGAATCTGCAACTCTCGGCTCCGGCCTGCAAGGCTGCAG
>JABMMR010000059.1 GCA_013205525.1 Burkholderiales bacterium
CGAGCCTTTTTATGTGATGGAGATGGCCAAAGCCGCCCAGCGCATCGCGCATGAGGTGAGGAACAGCGACCAGCCCATGGTGTTTCTCAATATTGGTGAGCCCGATTTCACCGCGCCGCCCTTGGTGCAAGCCGCCGCTGAACGCGCCATTCGCGATGGCCGCACCCAGTACACCCATGCGCTGGGTCTGCAACCCTTGCGCGAACGCATCAGCGCTTGGTACGGCTCACGTTTTGGCGTAGATGTGCCCGCGCGGCGCATCATCGTCACCGCGGGTGCCTCGGGCGCTCTTTTATTGGCCTGCACCGCTTTGATTGAAGAAGGCGACGAGGTGCTGATGCCCGACCCCTGCTACCCCTGCAACCGACAATTTGTGAATGCTGCCCTTGGGCGTGCCGTGCTCTTACCCACCGATGCCGCGCAACGTTTTCAGCTCAGCGCCGAGCAAGTGAAAGCCCACTGGAACCCGCAAACACGCGGCGTGCTGCTGGCCTCACCGTCTAACCCCACAGGGACATCGATTGCCGCGGCCCAATTGCGGGCGATTCACAACCACGTGCAGCAACACGGCGGCATCACCATGGTCGACGAGATTTACTTGGGGCTCAGCTATGACAATGCTTTTGCGCACACTGCTTTGGCCATTGATGAGCAGATCATCAGCATCAACAGTTTTTCTAAGTACTTTAATATGACCGGTTGGCGCTTGGGTTGGCTGGTGGTGCCCGATGAATTGGTTCCGGTCATTGAGCGCTTGGCGCAAAACTTCTTTATCTGTCCCAGCACCGTGGCGCAATATGCCGCCTTGGCCTGCTTTGAAGAGGACAGTCTGGCCGTTTATGAAGAACGCCGCGCCGCATTCAAAGCGCGCAGAGACAGCTTCATCCCCATGCTCAACGCCATGGGTTTAACCGTACCGGTGATGCCCGACGGCGCGTTTTACGCTTGGGCCGATTGCCGCCATGCTTGCCAAAAACTGGGCTTACAAGGCAGTTGGGCGCTGGCCCAACACCTGATGCAACAGGTGCATGTGGCAGTGACCCCAGGGCGAGACTTTGGCGTGCATGCCCCTGAAAACTATGTGCGGTTTTCAACCGCGTCCTCAATGACAGACTTGCACACGGCCGCCAAGCGTTTGCAACACTTGCTGGAGGCTGCATGAGTTTTGCGTTTCCCATTCGGGTTTACTGGGAAGACACCGACGCCGGTGGCATTGTTTTTTATGCCAACTACTTGAAATTTTTTGAGCGCGCCCGCACCGAGTGGCTGCGCCATTTGGGCATCGAACAACAAGCGCTGCGCGAAACCACAGGCGGCATGTTTGTGGTGGTTGAAACCCAGCTGAAATACCACAGGCCTGCGCAGCTAGATGATTTATTGAGCGTCAACGCCACCATGCTGAACAAGGGTCGCTCCAGCTTGGTGATCGCTCAACAAGCTTGGCGACAGGCGGACACACCGTTATTGCTGTGCGAGGGTAGTATTCGCATTGGCTGGGTACAAGCCAGCACACTAAAACCCGAGCGAATTCCCACTTCCATTTTGGAGCGTTTGATATGAACCAAGAATTTTCCATTGTTCACTTGCTGCTTAACGCCAGCTGGGTGGTCCAGGCCGTGGTGCTGATTTTGTTGTTTGTCTCATTGCTCAGTTGGACAGCGATTTTTCGCAAGCTCTTGTCGCTGGGCAATGTGCGGCGCTTGAACGACGATTTCGAGCGCGAATTTTGGTCTGGCAAAAGCTTGCAAGAGCTGTTTGCTGCAGCTCAACAAAATGCCAAGTTGTCTGGCCCCATGGAACGCATTTTTGCCAGTGGCATGCGCGAATACCAAAAGCTGCGTGAGCGGCGCATCACCGACAGCGGTTTGTTGATGGACGGCGCACGCCGCGCCATGCGTGCGAGCTTGCAGCGGGAAATGGACGCCATCGAATCCAATCTATCCATGCTTGCCTCGGTGGGCTCGGTGTCGCCTTATGTGGGCTTGTTTGGCACGGTGTGGGGCATCATGCATGCTTTCACCGGCTTGGCGCAAATGCAGCAAGTCACTTTGGCCAAGGTCGCGCCTGGCATTGCCGAAGCGCTGGTAGCCACGGCCATTGGTTTGTTTGCAGCGATTCCTGCGGTGCTAGCCTTCAACCGATTCTCCCGCGACATCGACCGTGTGGCCAACCGGCTAGAGACTTTCATTGAAGAGTTTTCTAATATTTTGCAGCGCAATGTCGGCGCCCAAGCCAGTACGCTGACACGCTAAAGCGAGGGTCACCCCATGTCTTCAGCCCCCTCCCGCAGCACCCGTCGGCGCAGCATGAGCGACATCAATATGGTGCCCTTCATCGATGTGATGTTGGTGCTGCTCATCATCTTTATGGTCACCGCCCCTTTGATGGCCCCCAGCGTGATTGACATCCCAAGCGTTGGCAAAGCCGCAGCAGCACCAGACCAAGTGATCACCATTGAGATCGATAAAAAACTCAAAATCATGGTGAAGTCACGCAGCGCATCCGACAAGCCTGGTGCCGATGTCAAGCAATCCGCCACCATGGACAACGTCGCAGCCATGGCCTTGCAACTTCAAGCCGGCAACGCTGCAACGCCAGTGGTTATCAGCGCAGACAAGCAAATTGCCTATGAGCATGTGGTGAAGTTGATGGACAGTTTGCAACGCGCAGGTGTTCAACGCGTGGGCCTATCGGTACAACTTGTCGAATGAGCTTGGGCGCATGACTGACACCCAAGCCCACTTGGAATTTGCGCCTGCACCTGAAGGCGGCAGGTTTCGCGCACTGGTTTTGGCCTTGGTTGTCCATTTGTTGTTGGTGGTGGCATTGAACTGGGGAACCTTATGGTCGCAGCAACCCCAGGACATAGGCGTAGAAGCTGAACTGTGGTCTGCCGTGCCGCAAACGGCCGCCCCCAAACTGGAGGCGCCTCCACAACCAGAGCCCACACCTGAACCCGAACCTAAGCCCGAACCCCAACCCGAACCGGTGGTTGCGCCACCACCTCTCAAGCCCGCCCGCAAGCCTGTTATTGACCCGCAAATAGCCATCGATAAATTGAAAAAGAAACAGGAAGAAGAAAAGGAAACCAAAGAGGCCCAAGCGCGTCTTGAAGCCTTTATGAAACGACAGCAAGTTTTGGCTGGCTCGGTAGGCACACCGGTCGATACAGGGGTGGCCCCTAAGCCCAGCGGCCCCTCGGCCAGCTACATCGGTCGATTGCGAGCCAAAGTCAAACCCAACATCACCTTCCCCGATGCCTTGCTGCAAACCGTGGTGGGCAACCCCACTGCAGACGTGGAAGTGACTTGCAGTCCCACAGGAAAAATTGAATCTGTAGATTTGGTTAAATCCAGCGGCAACAGCGCTTGGGACCAAGCGGTGATCAATGGCCTGCGTAAAACCGACATCTTGCCGCGTGACATCGACGGCAGCGTTCCCACTCGGCTGGTGTTCAGTTTCAGACCCCGCGACTGAAGTCAATGGCTAGGCGCTGTCATCGGTAAGCCTATGCCAATGGCCTATGGGTGCGACGATGATTTGCGAGCCACGCTGGACAGCGACACCTTCCCCCGAGACTATGCGTTGCCACTGCACATCGGGCAAGCGATCATTGCCAAGAGCCCTAAGAACCAAGTTTTGTGTTTAAGCATCACTGCCCAATTGTTGCAACCATTGCAGGTAAAGCCCTGTGGCTTGGGTGCGGTTTTCAACCCCCAGTTTGCGCAACACCTCGCTGGTGTGGCTTTTGACGGTGGCTTCACTTAAGCGCAAATACTGGGCAATGTGACGACTGGTCCAACCCTTGGCCAGTTGAGCCAAAACCAAGCGCTGTTGTGCCGACAAAGTCTGCAGGCCTTTAGGCGCAGACGTCTCTTGTGCCAGCGAAACTTGCGGCTTATCCGACATGACTTGATGCAAGGCTGTCAGCAAAGCAGTGATGAAGGCATGCGAAGGCAATGCTTTATTGAAAAACAACACGCTGTTGGCCAAACAGGCTTGTTCAATCGCGTTGTCTTGCGATTCCGAAAGCACCAACATAGCGCCTTGGCTGCGCAGTTGACACACTGCGTTGAAGGTGTCCAAGCCCAGTGAGTCGGGCAAATTCAAATCCACCAACACCAATACCCAAGGCTCGGGCGAAGCCAATTGCGTCAGTGCGGTTGCAAGACTGTTGGCGAAGCAGAAGTGTGCTTGGGGCAAACAACTTTGCACCGACACAGCGATGGCGTCGGCCATCAACGGATGGTCTTCGATGATCAAGATGCGCGGGTGAGGCATAACATCTCCTTAGGGGAGATGTACGCAATTTCTGCCAAGATGACAACACCTTTGCTGAGAAGTTGCGCAATCTTTCAGTTATGCCGGGTGTCGACGCGAGGCCCTGAGCAAGCCTATGGCACACATCAAGCCCGCCACGGCCACTGGCATGGCCACCCAGAAAACGGTTTGCAAACCAAAACGGGTGCTCAGGGCCGCCCCACCCAAGGCACCCACGACGCCGGTGAAACCATAGCCAATCACCGCATACAAGGCCTGCCCCCTGCCGCGCAATCGCCCAGGAAAATGCTGCGAAAGCCATGCAATGCACACCGTGTGCTGAATCGCAAAGGTGAACACATGCAGGCATTGCGCCAGCAGCAACACCCATAACATTTGGCCAAACCCCGCGGTCAGCCCCATGCGAAGCGCCATGAGGCCAGTACACACACACAACCACGCCGGCAAACTGAGCCAATGCAGCCAACGGCTTTGGGTGAAGAAACCGATAATTTCGACAATGATAGACACCGCCCACAGCACACCAATCATGTCCTTGCCGTAGCCGAGTTCATCTAAATACAAAGAGAAAAACGTGTAGAGGGCCGCATGCGACAGCACATGAAAGAACAAGGTCGCGAAAAACCACAGGGTGGGCGGTTGCCGCAGTACTTTGCCAAAACCTGCCAGCGCTTCAGAGGCGTGTGCTTGCTCGCGCACATTGGGCAAACTCCACACACTCAGGTTGATGGCGACCAATGTGAACACCGTCCACAAAGGAAAGCCTGACATGCCATGCGTTTCAAACCAATGGCCTGACACAAACACCGTCACCAAAAAACCGACCGACCCCCAAAGCCTGATGCGGCCATAACGCCGCACATCCAAAGTGCCTTGGTGGCTGACCAAATGCGCCATCGCCGCCTCGCTCATGGGCATCATGGCGCTGGTGTGGGTGAACATCAAAAACAACACCGCTGCCACCCACCACGGCGCATTGCTGAACAACAGTCCGATGGAGCACAACAAGGCCATGCCTGCGCACCAACGCATAAGCGGCGCACGCTCACCGCTGCGGTCACTTAACCAGCCCCACAAATAGGGGGCAAAGACACGGGTGACGGCTTGCATAGAGGTGAGCAAACCAATCATCCACAGGCTTAAACCCAAGTGCTTCAACCACAAAGGCAAGTAGGGGTTGAAGAAACCTATGTGGGCAAAGTAACTGGCAGAGAGCGCTGCGAACGGCACCAATTGACGCCGCGAAACACGCGGCGCTGTGTCTGTGGTCATGGCATCAATCGCTGCGTTGCGCGGAAATGGGCGTAAGCGGCATGACCACATCGCCACACTGTGCGCGGTGGCGCAAGGCGTGGTCCATCACCACCAGCGCCAAGAGCGCCTCGGCAATCGGTGTGGCTCGGATGCCCACGCAAGGGTCGTGGCGGCCCTTGGTTTGCACTTGCACCGCCTTGCCTTCGCTGTCTATGCTGTCACGCGGCGTAAGGATGGAGCTGGTGGGCTTGATGGCGATGCTGACCTCGAGGTCTTGCCCCGTGCTGATGCCGCCCAACACGCCGCCGGCATTGTTGTTGGCAAAACCGTCAGGGGTCAGGCTGTCGCCGTGGGTGGAACCGCGCTGCGCCACACTGGCAAAGCCAGCGCCGATTTCCACGCCCTTGACCGCATTCAAACCCATCATGGCGTAGGCGATGTCGGCGTCCAGCCGGTCATATATGGGTTGACCTAAACCGACGGGCATGCCACGCGCCACCACGCGGATGCGAGCGCCACACGAGTCGCCTGCTTTGCGCAAGCTGTCCATATAGTTTTCCAAGTGCGCCACATCAGCGATGGGTGCGTAAAACGGGTTGTGCGGCACATGCGCCCAGTCTTCAAAGCCGATGTTGTGTTCGCCCAGCTGCGTCATGCAGCCGATGAAGCTGGTGCCGTATTTTTCTTTCAGCCATTTTTTAGCGACTGCGCCAGCAGCCACCGTAGGGGCTGTAAGGCGCGCCGAAGAACGGCCGCCACCACGCGGGTCGCGCACGCCGTATTTTTGGGTGTAGGTGTAGTCGGCGTGGCCTGGGCGGAAGGTTTGAAGTATGTCGCTGTAGTCTTTGCTGCGCTGATCGGTGTTCTGAATCAAGAGCGCGATGGGTGTGCCGGTGGTCACGCCTTGGTAAACACCGCTCAAGATTTGCACTTGGTCTGGCTCTTGGCGCTGCGTCACATGGCGGCTGGTGCCGGGGCGGCGACGGTCTAGGTCGTGCTGAATATCGGCCTCGCTCAAAGCCATGCCCGGAGGGCAACCGTCAATCACGCAGCCAATGGCTGGGCCGTGGGATTCACCAAAGTTGGTGACCGA
>JABMMR010000005.1 GCA_013205525.1 Burkholderiales bacterium
GCTTTGCAGCGCGCATTTGGCGCAACAAGTCTTGGCCTTGCTGCCCAACTGGACATCACAAGACCACGACGGCGCAGTCGCTGTCGCAGGCCTAGGCCGCTTTCGGGTGAATGTGTTTGCGCAAGCGCGCGGTTGGTCCAGCGTGTGGCGCTGCATCCCCGAGCATATTCCCCGCTTGCAGGACTTGAACGCGCCCGCCGTGTTGACCCAATGGCTAAAGCACCCGCATGGCTTGCTGCTGGTGACAGGTGCCACGGGCTCGGGCAAGTCCACCACCTTGGCCGCCATGCTGGACCACCTCAACCGCACACAGCCCTTGCACATCCTCACCTTGGAAGACCCCATCGAGTTTGTCCACCACAGCCAACGCAGCTTGGTGCAGCAACGCAGCGTGCCTGGCCACAGTGCCGACTTCGCCACCGCTTTGCGCGCAGCTTTGCGCCAAGACCCCGATGTGATTTTGGTGGGCGAGTTGCGCGACTTAAGCACCATACAACTGGCCTTGCGAGCCGCCGAAACAGGGCATTTGGTGTTGGCCTCGCTGCACACCCGCAGCGCAGCCCAAGCGATGGAGCGCTTGGTAGATATCTTCCCTGGAGAAGAAAAAAACTTGGTGCGCCAGCAACTTAGCTTGTCGTTGCTGGGCGTGGTGCATCAGGTTTTGTGCAAAAGCGCCGATGGCACACGGCGCGTGGCCGCCCATGAAGTGCTTTACGCCACACCTGCAGTACGCCAAATGATCCGCGACAACAAGGCCGCGCAACTGCCCAATGCCTTGCAAACCGGCGCGCAGTTTGGCATGCAGACCTTGGCGCAAAGCCTGGCGCAGCTGAAAGCCCAAGGTTTGATCAGTGCCGAGGAGTTGGCGCGTCACGGCTGAGACTAAGATACTTTCATCTATTTTTTTGAAAGTTTTCTGCCATGGCCCGGATCAACCCCAAAACCTACGAAGCCGCCACCCCCAGCAAAGTCGCCTTTATTGGCCTGGGCGTCATGGGCTACCCCATGGCGGGCCACTTGGCTCTGGCCGGCCACCATGTCACGGTCTACAACCGCAACCCTGCCAAGGCCAAGGACTGGTGCGCAGAGTTTGCGGGTCAGGCCAGTGCGCCTACACCGCGCCAAGCCGCTGAGGGCGCCGACATGGTTTTTTGCTGTGTAGGCAATGACGACGATTTGCGCGCCGTCATGTTGGGCGCAGACGGCGCCTTGGCTGGTACGAAAGCCGGTGCGCTGCTGGTCGACCACACCACCGCTTCAGCCAATGTGGCGCGCGAATTGTTTGCTGCGGCCAAGGCCCATGGCGTGCATTTTGTCGATGCGCCTGTGTCAGGGGGTGAAGCTGGCGCCATCAACGGCCTGCTCACCGTCATGTGCGGCGGCGAGTCTGCCGCTTTCGAGCGCGCCAAACCTGTGGGCATGGCCTTTTCTAAAGCCTTTACCTTGATGGGCGACAGCGGCGCGGGTCAGCTCACCAAAATGGTCAACCAAATTTGCATTGCTGGATTGGTTCAGGGCCTGTCCGAGGGCATCGCCTTTGGCATGAAAGCTGGCCTCAACATGGAACAGGTGTTGGAAGTGATTGGCAAGGGCGCGGCGCAAAGCTGGCAAATGGACAACCGTGGCAAAACCATGGTGGCCGACAAATTTGACTTCGGTTTTGCCGTCGACTGGATGCGCAAAGACTTGGGGCTGGTGCTGGAAGAAGCCAAGCGCAACGGCGCCCGCGTACCCGTGACTGCACTGGTAGACCAGTTTTATGCCGATGTGCAAGCCATGGGCGGCAAGCGCTTTGACACCTCTAGTTTGATCAAGCGCTTGCGCTAAGGTGGTTATTTGGCGGGCTTGGGCGCATCCGCTGGCGCGGGTGGTGGCAAGAGGTTGCGTAGCTCGTCTTCGCTGATGACCTCAAACAAGCGCACTACTTTATTTACACCGCCCACATTGCGCGTTTTTTGTGTGGCGCTGGTGGCTTCACGCTGAGTTACTCGGCCCATCAAATACACCACGCCTCGCTCAACCACCACTTTGAAGGCGCTGGCAAACAAGTCTTTGCTATCGACAAAACTGGCTTTGACTTTGGCGGTGATAAGCAAATCGTTGGAGCGTTCAGACAAATTGGTCAAGGGCATGACCGACAACTCATTCACCACCGACTTGACGTTTTCAATGCGCTCTACAAGTTGCAACACGCCTTGGCGGTCTTTCTCGGCCGTGACCTCACCGGTGAGCAACACTTGGCGGTTGAAACTGGTGACATTGACATGCACCCGCTCGCCCAAATTGTCACGAATGCGCGCCTGTGCTCTTATCTCTATGGTTTCATCTTCGAGTTGCGCACCCGAGGTCCGTCGGTCGCTGGCGACCAAGGCGGTGCCGGCAACACCCGCAATCATCAAGGGGGCGCAAGCGCTTAAGACGCTGAGCAGCAACAAGCTGCTGAGGGCTTTGGCAAAAAAAATGGGTTTCATTGGGGGTTCTCCTGTTCACCTAATAACTGACTGTCCACCCCATCGCACAAACAGTGCAGAACAAGCAAGTGAACTTCTTGAATTCGGGCGGTGCGCTCATGCGGCACACATATATGTATATCGGTCTCGCGCAACACCTGAGCAATTTTTCCGCCACCCTTGCCCGTCAGTGCAACCACAATCAAATCGCGTTGATGGGCGGCTTCAATGGCGGCCAGCACATTGCTGGAGTTGCCGCTGGTGGAGATGGCGAGCAAAACATCGCCCGGTTGACCCAATGCGCGCACTTGCTTGGAAAAAATCTGGTCGAAATGGTAGTCGTTGGCGATCGCAGTCATGAGGGAGCTGTCGGTGGACAAAGCCATCGCACCCAGCTCGGGCCTCTCCCGCTCGAAGCGTCCCACAAACTCGGCGGCAAAGTGTTGTGCATCTGCGGCAGAGCCGCCATTGCCACAAGCCATGACTTTGCCCCCGCCTGTGACGCACATCAACATGACCCCCACGGCAGCTGCGATGGGTTTGCTTAAAGCTTGGGCCGCCTGATATTTCAGGTCAGCGCTGTCAATGAATTGCTGCTCTATGCGTTGCTCTAACATGGTTGAATCATACCTTTGCCGCATTTGTGAGCGGCGTTATTCCTCAAAGGCGGCCTTGATCCATGTCAAGCTATCTGCTTGAAACAGCACCACATCAAATCGGCAAGGTGGACATGCGCGGCAGTTGCGCAAAAAATGTTTGGCGGCAAAAACGATGCGTCGCCGCTTGGTGGCGCTGATGCTGGCCCCCGCCCCACCAAAATCATCCCGCGCACGCGCCCTGACCTCGACAAACACCAAGGTTCCATCGGGCTCGCGCACAATCAGGTCTATTTCGCCGCCACCTCGTCCAGGTGTGCGGTAGTTGCAAGTCACCAAGGACAAGCCGTGGTCTAGCAAATGGCGCAAGGCGCGTTGCTCTGCCGCATCGCCGCGTTGCTTGGTGTTGGGGGCAGGGAAAGAGGTGTTCATTGGTTCAACGTTTTGATTCGGTGTTAGCAGCAGCGCACGATGCCAGCGCGGCACAAGCCCATCCGACAGCTTGCCTGTATGTGCTGGCCACGCCGATTGGCAACTTGGCAGACATGGGCTTGCGCGCCTTGCACCTGCTGACGCTGGTCGACGCCTTGGCTTGCGAAGACACGCGACACAGTCAAGCCTTGTTGCGCAGCTACGGTGTGTCCCAACCTTCCAGTGCTTTTTTGGCCTTGCATCAACACAATGAAACAGGTGCTGCCGAAGATGTGATTGTGCGTTTGCAAAGCGGTCAGCGGGTGGCCTATTTAAGTGACGCAGGTACACCGGCCATCAGCGACCCGGGCGCCAAGTTGGTGGCCGCTGTGCAAGCTGCGGGCTTTCGTGTGATTCCCATTCCGGGCGCCAGCAGTGTCACAGCTTTGCTGAGCGTGAGTGGCTGCCAAGGCGACGGCAGTTTTGTTTTTCTGGGCTTTTTAGCCAGCAAAGCGCTAGAGCGTCAAACGGCCATTCAGGCCATGGCGCAAGAAGCGCGCACACAAGTTTTTTTAGAAGCGCCACACCGCATACAAGCCTTGGCCAAAGATTTAGCTGTGCTGGGAGAGCGTGATCTGGGCGTGGGCCGCGAGTTGACCAAACAATTTGAAGAAGTGGCTCGCATGCCCGCCTGCGCTTTTGCAGCTTGGCTTGAAGCCAACCCACACCGCGCCAAAGGAGAATTTGTCTTGGTCTTGCACCCCTTGGCTATCGCCGCGCCAGGCTTGGGAGAGGCCGAGCGGGTGCTGGACTTGCTGCTGGCCGAGTTGCCCACGAAAAGCGCGGTGCGCTTGGCCGCGCAAATATCAGGTGCGCCGCGCAATGCCTTGTATGCACTGGCCTTGCAAAAGAAACCCGACGCCAGCAGTGACTGAAGTTTAAGTAACTAAGTGCTGGGGTTTGTTGGCGACAAACAGTTCGATGTTGTCGATCAACTGGTCTGCCAAAAACTGCATGGCTTGCTGCGAGGCCCACGCCACATGGGGCGTGAGTAGAAAATTGGGCGTGCGAATATCGAGCAAAGGATTGCCATTTTTGGGTGGCTCTTGCGTCAACACATCAAAACCTGCACCGGCAATCACACCGGTTTCCAAGGCCTGCTTCAAGGCTTGTTCATCCACCAAACCACCCCGCGAGGTGTTGATCAGCAAAGCACTTGGTTTCATTTGTTGCAGCTGCGCCATGCCAATGAAGTGGCGCGAGGCGGGGGTTAAGGGGCAGTGCAAAGAAATGATGTCGGACTCGGCAAACACCTGTTCAGGCGGGACAAAGTCCACGCCGGCAGCCTTGGGTGGCGCATGGTCGGCAAA
>JABMMR010000060.1 GCA_013205525.1 Burkholderiales bacterium
CGAGGCCTTGGCCAATGGCGTGAAGGTTTTGCCGGGCGAGGTGGCTTTCAAGCTGCATGACACCTACGGCTTTCCCCTAGACCTGACCAACGACGTCTGCCGCGAGCGTGCTTTGCAAGTCGATGAAGCGGGCTTTCACGCCGCCATGGACCGCCAAAAAAACCAAGCCCGCGCAGCCGGCAAATTCAAGATGGACAAGGCGCTGGATTACAGCGGCGCACCCACCACCTTTGTGGGTTACGAAAGCCTGCAAGCATCCGCCAAAATTTTGGCGCTTTACCACGACGGCGTTTCGGTAGCGGCTTTGAACCACGGCCAAAGCGGCGTGGTGGTGCTCGACAACACCCCTTTCTACGCGGAGAGCGGCGGACAAGTGGGTGACGCGGGCGAGCTGGTCAGTGGCTCGGCAAACTTTGCTGTGGACGACACCCAAAAAATCAAGGCCGATGTGTTTGGCCACCACGGCACGCTCAGCCAAGGCACGCTGAATGTGGGCGACTCCCTTCAAGCCTTGGTGCAATCGGGCCTTCGGGCGGCTACGGTGCGCAACCACAGCGCCACCCATCTCATGCACAAGGCTTTGCGCGAGGTGCTGGGCGAGCACGTGCAGCAAAAAGGCTCGCTGGTGAATGATGAGCGCACCCGTTTTGACTTTGCCCACAACGCGCCGGTGAGTGACGCGCAAATCGCCGACATCGAAGCGCTTGTGAACCATGAAATTTTGGCCAACGCCAGCACCCAAGCGCGGGTGATGGACATCGAATCCGCGCAAAAAACCGGCGCCATGATGCTGTTTGGCGAGAAGTACGGCGAGACCGTGCGCGTGCTCGACATTGGCACCAGCCGCGAACTGTGCGGCGGCACACACGTGCTGCGCACCGGCGACATTGGCCTGTTCAAAGTGGTGTCCGAGAGCGGTGTGGCTGCGGGTGTGCGCCGTATCGAGGCGGTCACTGGCGCGAATGCCTTGGCCTATGTGCAAAGCTTGGAGCGCACTGTTCAAGAGGCCGCAGGCAACTTGCGCACGCCACCGGCTGAGCTGAACCAGCGCATCCACCAAGTGCTCGATCAGGTTAAAGGTTTAGAGAAAGAACTCGCGGCGCTCAAAGGCCGGCTGGCTTCTTCTCAAGGCGACGAACTGTTGACCCAGGCGGTAGACGTCAAGGGCGTCAAGCTTTTGGTAGCCAAACTTGAAGGTGCGGACGCCAAAGCCTTGCGCGACACCTTGGACAAGCTGAAAGACAAACTCAAAACCGCGGTGGTGGTGCTGGCCAGCGTCGAGGGCGACAAGGTGCAAATCGCCGCTGGCGTGACCGCTGACAGCATGGGCCGCGTGAAAGCCGGCGAGTTGGTGAATTTTGTCGCACAACAAGTGGGTGGCAAGGGTGGCGGCAAGCCCGACATGGCCATGGCTGGTGGCACACAGCCTGCCGGTTTGAACGCGGCGCTTGCCAGCGTTCAGGCTTGGGTGTCAGAGCGGCTTTAAGCCTTTTTAAACACCAAGTCCCATACGCCGTGGCCCAAGCGCAGGCCGCGGTTTTCAAATTTGGTTAAAGGCCGGTAATCGGGTTGATCGACGTAGCCGTCGGCTCGGTTGCTGGCGTTGACCAAGCCTGTTTCTTTATGTAACACCGCCAAGATGTGCTCGGCATAAGGCTGCCAGTCGGTGGCCACATGCAAATACGCGCCGGTCTTCATTCGTTTCAATAACTGCTCAACAAAAGGCGCTTGAATCAGGCGACGTTTGTGGTGACGCAGTTTGTGCCACGGATCGGGAAAAAAAATGTGCACGCCGTCCAGACTGTTTTCGCCCAGCATGTGTTCCAGCACCTCTACCGCGTCGTGTTGAAGAATGCGGATATTGCCAATGTCTTGCTCGCCCATGCGTTTAAGCAAAGCGCCCACGCCGGGTTCGTGCACCTCGCAACCTAAAAAATTGTCGTTAGTGCGTACAGTGGCGATGTGTGCGGTGGCGTCGCCCATGCCAAAGCCAATTTCCAAGATCAGCGGCGCGACACGGCCAAACACCGCTGGGGGGTTAAGGGGCCTGGGCTGAAAAGGCAGCACAAACTGCGGCCCCAGTTCAGCCAACGCCTTGGCTTGTCCGCTGGTGGTTCTGCCAGCCCGAGTGACAAAACTTTTGATGGTCTTGGGATGGGTGATGTGGTCGGGTGGGGCGGTCATGGGCAGGTGATGAGGCAAGTCAATTATCTGCCGCCCAGCCATTGGCTCGTCCACTGCCTCAAGGCTTGCTGGCAAGACCCGGCTTGGGCGGGCAAGCCCAGCACTTGTGCAGCGGCATTCAAGGCAACAAGCGGGTCAGCCAAGTCCAGCGGCTGTGCGCCGTTTTGCTTGCTGAGTTTTTCGCCATCTGCGCCCTTCACCAAAGCGGTGTGCATATACAGAGGCGTGGCTAAGCCAAGTGCTTGTTGCAGCAGCATTTGACGAGGCGTGTTGTCGGCTAAATCCGCGCCGCGCACCACATGGGTGATGTCTTGGAAAGCATCGTCAACCACCACCGCCAGTTGGTAGGCCCATAAACCATCGGCGCGCAAAAGCACAAAGTCACCTACATCATTTGCGAGGTGTTGCTGTTGAACGCCAAGACACCTGTCTTGCCAGACCCAAGGCTGTGGGAGTTTCAAATCCTCTATCACCTGCTGCACATTCAAACGCCAAGCCCGAGGGGGTTTTCCATGAAGGCCGCCGCGGCAGGTACCGGGGTAGATGGCTGCGCTGTGCCGCAGGCGTTGGCCTTGCGCGGCTTCAATCTCTTTGCGCGAACAAGCGCAGGCGTAGGCCCAACCCTTGGCCACCAAGCG
>JABMMR010000061.1 GCA_013205525.1 Burkholderiales bacterium
ATTACTTGATTAACTACTGCCCACCTACAAAACGCTGTGAGCCTCATTAAAAGCCTCTTTGCTTGGTCGCCAGCGCCCCTTTGCTCTACTCGTTTTACTAGGTTCAAAATATCCAAGGTTGAGAGGTCAGCTACTGGTTTGTATCCAACTAAGGGAAATACGTCTCTTCTAAATGAAGATTGAGTTGCATGTCTTGTTCCTGCCCCCCATTTGGTATGCATCTTGACAAACCAAGATTGCACGCTAGCTCCAACGGTATTTATGGCTTGCAATTTAATTTGGGCCTTTGCAGCCACTTTCGCTGAAGAGGGGTCAATACCCTTGCTTATCTTCCTCTTGGCTTCATCTCTTTGATGTCTAGCCTCTTTCAAGGTCACTGTTGGATATTTACCAATAGAAAGCAACTTCTCTTGACCAGCAAAGCGATATTTCAGTCGCCAAAGTTTTGAGGTGGGAGATGCGAATAGGAAAAGACCCGAGCCATCGAAATGCTTGCCTGGCCTTAGTGACTTGATTGTCAAGTCGGTTAACTTATTTATAGAAATACCCATGTCTGAACTCCTGTGCGTAGGGGGTATCCCTGGGGGTATCCCCAAGGAGAGCACGTTCAGACTCTAGGTGTGTCAGGCCTTACTAGTGATTATATGAATCCGATAATCGGCACCATATTTTTTAACCAAACCATTACTTATTGTTAGCGTTGCCTTTGGGCTTAGCCACTATGTTGGCAAGTTCTTGTGCAGCGGCTTTTTTCTGCTTATAAATGGTTTCAATGGCAGAGATGATGACAGGCGTGTCTGCCGTGCCCAACCAAACAGCTTGGTTGCTTAAGATAATTTCTATTTGATCGATGGGGCAAGACTTGCCATTTTTGTTGAGCCATTCTTTAGCGCGCTCTTCTCGCTGTTGCGCGTCATTGATGGTGTAAGCCAAAGCCTTAAACTCGGCGGCCGAGCAGGCCGTAACAGCCGTGACGGGTGTAGCCGGCTTGGCAGGCGTTGCTGAGTCCTTATATTGTGCATAAACACTGAGCACACAAAATAGACTGATAAAAACACAGCAGGATTTATAAAGTTGAAAGTTGCCAAAAGTTAAATTTTGCATAGAATATATTCTATAGACAAGTAGAAACCACCACCAAGGCTTACTGGAAATGCCATTGCATCACTCCAGAACAAATTGAGCGGCATTTTTACCGCAAAAGGGGGCGTAAAAATTCTTGATGACGGCCATGTCTGCATCCAAGTCTCCGGTGGGCACAAACGCTGGACCGAGTCCTGAGGTCTTGCTCCCAAAATCTAAAAACCCCAACACAATCGGTACTTGAGCTTCAAGCGCAATATAGTAAAAACCAGTTTTCCATTGACGCGACTGCGCCCGCGTTCCTTCTGGCGGAATGACCAAATGCAACTCTCCCTCTGCTTGTCGTAATGCTTGGGCCGACGCAGACACCGTATTGCTTGACTTGGAGCGGTCTACTGCGATGCCGCCCAGCCAGCACATGACACCTTTGAAGGGGAAACGAAAAATTTGGATTTTCCCCATCCAATGGATATTCAATTCAAGAGCGAAAGCAACCAACAAGGTGTAAGGTAAATCCCAGTTGCTGGTGTGAGGCGCTGCAATGATGACACTTTTGGGGGTATTTCTAGGCATTTCCCCTAGTAACTTCCAGCCCGCCAAATGCAAAATCCATCTTGAAAACCTTTTGAGCAAAGGGCTAAGGAGTGGCGTGGTAAAAATTGTTAAGCGCATACAACTACATTTAATAAATAATTCACCAACCATAACATCTGTCCCATGGCCAAGTCCCACAAGACAATCAATTTTTATCGACTATGTTTGGCGATGCTTGGATCTTGGTTCATGGGTGCGTCATTCGCACAAGTCGAAGCTGCCTTTCCCGCCCCAATAGACAAAGCCATGACAGAAAAAATATGGGTGTTTATCAAAAAAGAAACACAGGCACCTGATAACTTGCCGCTACCTCCTATTTTTTTTGATGAAAAAATACCGAGGGAGGCTAGGATGATGTTTCAATTCCCAAGCGAGGATGCGCCAGACAATAACCTGCAAATTTCTATCGGCACCCAAAGTACACGGTTGTGGAAAGAGGAAATGTTTCTGTGGGCTTTGGGGCATGAATTAGCCCACTATGCGTTTCTCATGCAAGAAAACCAGTGGCAGAAAAAGACGATTTACGACAACAATATTCGCCATCACTGCAATATAGAGTTCATGAGAATCACCCGCGATATTGTGGAAATCATTTGGGAGCAATACCAAAGCGTTGTGAACCGAATGCGCATGTACAACGAAGTCTTCAAAAGCTGCGCGCGTCAGCCCCTTCAGTAAGCTCATGGCTTGGGCTTGACGCAAAGGGCTTGTTTGCCTGAGAGGAGCACATCACCGCACCATTGGTCATCTTGATGCATTTACCTACGCAGCAAGACACCTCGCCGTTGGGTCTTTGGCCAAGACCACCCTCTTGGAGCGCACACCATACAACGCCTTCGTTGTCCGCTAAGCAGTCGTTGTTTTGTGCCCAACTCACCAGCCTGTATAAAAAAAAGAAGCCACCCATTAATGAACACATCAAAAAAGTAGGCATCTGTTTCTTTCAGTTAGCGTGACATCACTTTCACGCGAATGTTGTCAATAGCCAAGTTGTGAGAGCGCAAATGGGCTGTCAAGGCAGGCAACAATTGACGTAATTTGGCACCAGCTGCATTGTGGGGGACCAGCAGACACCAACCTTGATCATCCAAGGGGCCGGCCTTAACCAGACCGGCCAAGCCCGAGGGCAAAAGAGTTTGGATGGCATTCAGACGGGCTTGCGACTGCTGGCTCATCTGCATCAAAGAGGACAGGGTGGCAGATTGGGCCATGGCCGCCATCACAGGCGTGGCGGAGCGAGTTTTAGAAGAGGATGGGGTCACCATGCTCCGATTATGTCGCGATTGATGCAGAGGTTAAAATTAAGCCTTATTCATAAGGAATGTACGCTCAGCAAAGCCACCCGGTTGTTGCAAAGCGTACCGCTGGTATGGCATTTAATCTTTTGACCCAAATCTTCGGCAGTCGCAATGATCGACTGCTTAAGCAGTTTCGTAAATCTCTTGAGCGCATTAATGGACTAGAGGCCAGCTATGAATCGCTAAGCGACGATGCCTTGCGCCAAAAAACTATCGAGTTCAAGAAGCGCTTCTCTGAGGGCGAGACGCTGGAAGCCCTTTTGCCAGAGGCATTTGCGGTGGTCAGAGAAGGCTCTAAGCGTGTCATGAAGATGCGGCACTTTGATGTGCAAATGATGGGCGGCATTGCCTTGCACCAAGGCAAGATTGCTGAGATGCGTACCGGAGAGGGTAAGACGCTCACAGCCACACTGGCGGTCTACCTCAATGCCTTAAGCGGCAAAGGTGTTCATGTGGTGACCGTGAACGACTACTTGGCTAACCGAGACGCCCAATGGATGGGTCAGCTGTACCAATACTTAGGCTTAAGTGTGGGAATCAACTTGTCCCAACTGAGCAAAGAAGAAAAGCAATCGGCTTACCAATGCGACATCACCTACGGCACCAATAACGAATACGGCTTCGACTATTTGCGCGACAACATGGTGTATGAAGTTCATGACAGGGTTCAACGTGGTCTCAATTACGCCATCGTCGACGAGGTTGACTCCATCTTGATCGATGAAGCGCGTACACCGCTCATCATCAGTGGTCAGGCTGAAGACCACACGGTTACCTATTTAGCAATGAACAAAGTGGTTCCTTTCCTCACCCGCCAAGAAGGCGAGTTGGACTTGCGAACCGGCGAAGGTGTTACCAAGCCAGGCGACTTCACCCTGGACGAAAAATCTCACCAGGTCTATTTGACAGAGCTGGGCCATGAAAA
>JABMMR010000062.1 GCA_013205525.1 Burkholderiales bacterium
CCCGCTGGCAGCGTGATTGCCAGCGCTGACTACAGCCAAATCGAGCTGCGCATCATGGCCCACATCAGCGAGGACCCTGCTTTGCTCAAAGCCTTCCATGAGGGTTTGGATGTGCACAAAGCCACAGCGGCCGAGATGTTTGGCTTGACACCTGACACTGTCAGTAGCGAGCAGCGCCGCTATGCCAAGGTGATCAACTTTGGCCTCATTTACGGCATGAGCGCTTTTGGTTTGGCCAAGGCGCTGGGCATAGACAACACCGCGGCCAAAAACTATATCGAGCGTTACTTCCAGCGCTTTGCAGGTGTGAAGCGCTACATGGACGAGACCCGCGCCCAAGCCAAAGCGCAGGGCTATGTGCAAACTGTGTTTGGAAGGCGTTTGTATTTGCCCGAAATCAATTCACCCAATGGCCCGCGCCGAGGCGGGGCCGAGCGCGCTGCCATCAATGCGCCTATGCAGGGCACAGCGGCCGACCTGATCAAGCTCAGCATGGTCAAGGTGCAACAGGTGTTGGACCAAGAGCGCCGAGGCACGCGCATGATCATGCAAGTGCATGATGAGTTGGTCTTCGAGGTGCCCGAGTCTGAGGTGGAATGGCTGAAAACCGAGGTGCCGCGCATCATGGCGGGTGTGGCCGATTTGAAAGTGCCTTTGCTGGCCGAGGTGGGCGTGGGTGCCAATTGGGACCAAGCCCATTAAGTATTATTTTTGCAGCTTCGGCACCACCATGGCCACATTTTGAATGGCGCCGCTGCGCACCATTTCGTTATAGATCAAAACTTGGTAGCGAAAGTTTTTGCTGGGCGTGACAGAGTGGTAGGCCGCAACACCAAACCAGTTCATGCCATAACGCGCTATTTGCTTGCGTAACAACCAAGCCCCGACATAGGTATTGACGCAGCCATCCATCAAATGGTTTTCTTTGATGCCATGACTTTGCAGCACCGGTAGGTGAATCGAGTTGATTTGAGCCACCCCGATGTCCCGCGTTCCATTGGTATTGATATTGATGGCTTTGGGGTTGAGTTGGCTCTCCACCACCAAGATGGCGCGCAGCAAATAGGGATTGACGCCGTGGTAATCGGCCGCAGCCGTTATGCATTTTTTCAGTGGTTTTGTGTTGATGTGTGCTTGTGCGGTGGCCATGGCGCTACCTAGGCTCAGACCGAAAAGCATGAAAAATATGATGAATCTGAAAAACTTCAAAAAAGAGAAAAAGAGTAATAAATTGATCATGAAAACCTCAAAAAGTACGATTAAAAGTTACTTTAATTGATTTATTAGTTATTTGTGAATACCTATATACCCATTTAAGCGTGAAATTTGCTAAATAACGACACAAAATGGCTCTTAATTCGGTGAATATGCCCTTTTTGACGTTTACAGCTGGGCGCATAATCTCGGTTTCCCTTTCAAAGACCTGTCATGGCTATCACGGTTTGGACCATCATTGCTGGCACCTTGTGTGCAGGCGTGGGCAGTGTTTTATTGGCAGCCCTGCTGGCGAGGGCCTTGATGGCACGCTTTACCCAGCATTTGCTCAGCTTGTCCGCCGGTGCTTTGCTGGCGACAGCTTTTTTGCATTTATTGCCCGAGGCTTTCGAGTCCGATACCGAGCCACACAGTTTGTTTCTGACCTTGCTATTGGGCTTGGTCTTCTTTTTTTTATTGGACAAGGCCGAGTTATGGCACCACGGCCATGAACACGGTCATGGACATGGCTCCCATGACCACCCGGATTCGCAGGACGAGGCATCTGAATCAGGTTTGACTGGCAGTTGGGCGGTACTAACCGGCGACAGCGTGCATGCCTTTGGCGATGGGGTGTTGGTAGCCGCCGCCTTCATGACCAATTTCAGTCTGGGTGTGGCGGCATCGGTGGCGGTGCTGGCGCATGAAATTCCCCACCACATGGGCGATTTGGCTGTTTTGCAACGCGGCTTAGGTCAGGGGCGCCAAGCTTTATTCAAACTGTGCATGGCCGGCGGTGTGACGGTGGTGGGTGGCTTGGCGGGTTTTTTCTTGATCAAAGGCCATGAAACTTGGTTGCCGTTTTTGCTGGTGGTGGCCAGCAGCAGCTATGTGTATGTGGCTTTGGCAGACCTGATACCGCAATTACAAAAAAGACTGTCTGCATCAGCCACCGCCATGCAAGTGCTTTGGTTATTTGCGGGCATTGCCATGGTCACCGCTGTGGTGCAGTGGATGCATGTGCATTAAGCCTGCGCACAAGGCAGGCCAGGCGTGTTGCACCATTCGCTCCAGCTGCCGGCATAAAGAGCCGTAGAGCCCAAACCGGCAACTTCCATGGCCAGCAGGTTGGGAATGGCGCTGATGCCACTGCCGCAATGGTGCACTACGCTGCTGGCGTCACGACCGTTAAGCAAAACGGCAAATTCTGCCGCCAATTCGGCGGGGCTTTTCATGAAACCTTGGGCGTTGAGATTGGTATTAAAGGGACGGTTGAGCGCGCCAGGGATATGCCCTGCCACGGGGTCGAAAGGCTCGGTCTCGCCCTTGTAGCGCGCAGCGGCTCTGGCGTCGACAAGGGTTTGCGCTGGGCGCCCCATATCCGCAAACACCTCGGCAGTATGTTTCAACACCAGCAATGGCTCGCGCAGAGGAAATACGGCTGACGCCACGGGCAAAGCCGGCCCACTGGCCAGCGCACCACCTGCTGCTGCCCAAGCTTGCAAGCCGCCATCGAGCACCGCCACCGCTTCGTGGCCGCACCACTTGAGCATCCACCACAAACGCCCGCAATAGTTCATGCCTTGGCGGTCGTAGACCACTACTTGAGTGTGTTCGCTGATGCCACAAGCGCCCAACCACAGGGCGAAATGTTCACGTGAGGGCAGGGGGTGTCTGCCGCCGTTGACCGCCAGTGCGGGCTTGTGGGTAGCCAAATCGGTGTTGATGTCGGCAAACAAAGCACCGACTATGTGCTGCTCTTCAAACTGGGCGCGTCCGGCCTCGGGCTTGGCCAAGTCGGCACTGCAGTCAATGACCACAGCAGAAATGACCTTTAACTGCTCAACAGAAATTAAAGTGCTGTACATGGCTTATTTAACTGGAGCTGGCCATTCGGCGTTTGTACCACTCATGGAAATGCTGCATGCCGTCTTCCATGGGGCTTTGGTAGGGGCCCACTTGGTTGTCGCCTCGCTGCATCAGGGCCAAACGACCTTGGTCCATGCGTTCGGCGATTTCATCGTCTTCCACGCAGGTTTCCATATAGGCGGCGCGTTGCGCTTGCAAAAAATCGCGCTCGAAGGCGACGATTTCTTCGGGGTAGAAGAACTCAACCACGTTCATGGTTTTGCGAGGCCCCATGGGGTGCAAGGTAGACACGGTAAGCACATGCGGATACCACTCGACCATGATGTGCGGGTAGTAGGTCAACCAAATCGCGCCGTGCTGGGGTGGCACACCATTGCTGTACTGCAGCAAGGCTTGGTGCCAGCGCTCGTAAACCGGACTTCCGGCCTTGCCCAAGCGATTGGCAACACCCACGGTTTGCACCGAATACTCGTCTTTCAATTCCCATTGCAAATCGTCGCAGGTGACAAAGTTGCCAAGCCCGGGGTGAAACGGTCCTACGTGGTAATCCTCAAGGTAAACCTCGATAAAGGTTTTCCAGTTGTAGTTGCACTCATGCATTTCTATATGGTCGAGGGCGTAGCCGCTGAAGTCGAGTTGACTGCGCGGGCCCATGCCGGCCAAGTCGGCCTGCACATCACGCCCTAGGGCTTCAAACAACAAGCCATTCCATTCTTGCAGCGGGTAGTTTTGCAGGTTCAGACAAGGGTCATGCTGGAAATGCGGTGCGCCCAGCAACTGACCTTGACCGGAATAGGTCCAACGGTGAAGCGGGCACACCACATTGCCGCCCATGGCACGGGCGGGATCGTTCAAGTTGCC
>JABMMR010000063.1 GCA_013205525.1 Burkholderiales bacterium
GACAAGATTCGCAAGATCATGAAGATTGCCAAAGAGCCTATCTCCATGGAAACGCCCATCGGCGACGATGACGATTCGCACTTGGGCGACTTCATCGAAGACGGCGCAAACACCGCGCCTTTGGAAGCGGCAATGCAAGCGGGCTTGCGCGACGTGGTGAAAGAGATTTTGGACGGCCTGACGCCGCGTGAGGCCAAGGTGCTGCGCATGCGCTTTGGTATCGAGATGGGCAACGACCACACCTTGGAAGAGGTGGGCAAACAGTTCGATGTAACCCGTGAGCGCATCCGTCAAATTGAAGCCAAAGCTTTGCGTAAGCTCAAGCACCCCAGCCGCTCAGACAAACTGCGCAGCTTTATCGACACAATATGACTGCAGCCCCTAACCGACGTGGCGTGATCGCCATGTCGGTCAGTATGGCCTGCTTTGTTTTGAATGATTCGCTGGTCAAATACGTCAGCGATAGCCTGCCACCTTCGCAACTGATCTTTCTGCGCGGCCTGCTCGCTTCACTGGGCTTGCTGTTAATGTGCATTTACATGGGCACTTTCAGAAACAGTCAAATTGCTTTCACAGCCCTTGGCCAACGCTGGGTATGGGTACGCTCTGGCTTAGATGGGTTGGCCAGTCTGGTCTACCTCACCGCCATGTTCCATCTGCCTTTGGCCAACGCCACAGCCATCAATATGACTACGCCCTTGTTGATTGCTTTGATGTCGGGCTTGTTGCTGGGTGTACAGGTCAGCTTGCGACACTGGCTCATCATTGCCACCGGTTTTGTGGGCGTGTTGCTGATAGTTCAACCGAACAGCGATGGTTTCAATGTGTGGGCTTGGGTGTGTTTAGGTGGCACCCTGCTGCATGCTTTACGCGACATCAGCATGCGGTTTGTACCGCCTCACATTCCATCTCTGATGGTAACCCTGTGCACCGCCATTGGGGCCACCTTGATGGCCGGCGTATGGAGCTTGTGGCAAGACTGGGCAACGCTTAGCTTGATCTCGCTGGCATGCTTGTGCGGCGCAGCTGTGTTGCTGAGTGCAGGATATTTCTTACTGATTTTGAGCACCCGCACGGCAGACCTCACTGTGGTCGCACCGTTTCGCTATGTGGGCTTGCTGACCGCCGTGGTGATGGGCTTTGTGGTCTGGGGGGATATTCCCAACACATTGGCATGGTGCGGCATGCTCTTGCTGGTGGGTGCGGGTTTGATGATGTTGCGCAGCCAAGCCAAGCTTGCACCTATCGAGAATTAAGCCTCAAAAACTTCGGTATCGACTTCGCTGCTGGCCAACTCGTTGTAACGGTTGCCTGCAACACGTTCGTGATTGATGGCCTCGTCGAGTCGCGTCAAAACATCGGCTGAAAGTTGGATATTCAACGCAGCCATGTTGTCCTTCAAATGGTCTGTGCGCGAGGTGCCAGGTATCGTGACAATGTGCGGCGCTTGGTGCAGCACCCAGGCCAAGGCCAGTTGCGCCGGTGTGCAAGCCAAGTCCTTGGCTATTTGCACATAGGCGTCTAGGAGTTGCAAGTTGTGCGGATAGTTTTGCGCATTGAAGCGCGGCGACGTATGACGCCAGTCGGTGGGCAGCAAGCTGCTGGTATCGAGCAAATCAGCGCATAAAAATTTACGCGCCAAAGGGCTGAAAGACACAAAGGCCACCCCCAATTCTTTGCAAGCTTGCAGCACTGCGATTTCCGGATTGCGGGTCCACAAAGAGTATTCGGTTTGCAAAGCGGCAATCGGATGCACGGCATGGGCCTTGCGCAAAGTGTCGGCAGACACCTCAGACAAACCAATGCTGCGAATTTTCCCTACACGTACCAAGTCACTCAATGCGCCTACACTGTCTTCAATGGGTACTTTCTTGTCCCAGCGGTGCAGGTAATACAAGTCAATCACATCAGTTTTCAAACTGCGTAAGCTGTTGTCGCAAGTGGCTTTGAGGGTTTCGGGGCGACCGTCAATGACGCGCATTTTTTTGCCCTCACCATTGACATCCACACCTTGCATGCCGCATTTGCTGGCCAAGACGAAACGACTGCGTTGCTTAGCAAGCACTTTGCCAATAATTTGCTCGCTTTGGCCAAAACCATAAAGGGCGGCGGTATCGAAAAAATCCACTCCCTCGTCAAGCGCCGTCAGCAACAAACGCTCTGCGTCTTCAAAAGGTGGTGGCGGTCCATAAACGGGACAAATATTCATGCAACCCAAGCCAATCGGGTTAATTTTAAACGGGCCGACTTGTCTGGTGGTCATGGGTTGGAAGTGTAAGGGCTTGAAAGAAAGCCATGTTTGATGCAGAATCATCAAACATCAAAAGGAAGCCCATGCGCACAACCCTCGACATTGCAGACGATGTGCTGTTTGCAGCCAAAGAAATCGCCAAACGCGAGAAAAAAACCGTCGGCGCCGTGGTCAGTGAATGGGCGCGCCTATCCTTTCATGCGCCGCCAACGGTTCTCGGGGTTCGAGAACCATCTCCCTTGGCAGAGGGGCCGTTGGTGAAATATGGTTTTCAGCCATTGCCGCATCGCGGCGGGATCGTCACCAACGAATTGGTTAATCGCATCAGAGAAGAAGAAGGCATTTAATGCGCGCTTTGTTGGATGTCAATGTTTTGATCGCCCTGAACGACCAAGAACATGTTCATCACACGCTGGTCAATCAATGGTTAGCCCAGCACATCCACCTAGGGTGGGCCAGTTGTCCACTCACCCAAAACGGGATGCTTCGCATCATGAGCCAAGCCAGTTATCTTCATCCACAGCCCTTGCATGTCTTGTTTCAAATGTTGCGCCGTGAAACACAGCATTCGCTACATGCATTTTGGCCCGACGACTTGAGCTTGCTGGACGAAACCTACATTGATGCAGACAAATTACTCAGCCCCAGTCAACTGACCGATGCCTATCTGTTGGCCTTGGCGGTAAAAAACAAAGGTCGATTCATTACCTTAGACAAACGCATCCCTCTTAATGCTGTGCCGGGCGCCAAGCCCTTGCACTTGGTCAGTTTGTGAAGCTCATGCCAGTTGTTGCTCCAAATCGTGTAGCACTTGGTAGCAAGGCAAAACCTGCGCCACGCTGCCATTGGGCTCACGCCCCTCGCGTATGGCTGCAAAAAACTCGCGGTCTTGCAACTCGATGCCGTTCATGGATACCGCCACTTTAGATACATCCAGTTTTTCTTCTTTGCCATTGAATAAATCGTCGTATCGCGCCAAATAGGTAGCGGTGTCGCCGATGTAGCGAAAGAAAGTACCCAAAGGGCCATCGTTGTTGAAGCTGAGCGACAAGGTGCAAATCGCGCCATTGGCCGCTTGCAGCTGTATGCCCATGTCCATCGCGATGCCCAGTATGGGGTGAATCGGTCCTTGCACCGCATAGGCCTTGACCACGGGACTACCGGCTTGGTAGGCGAATAAATCCACCGTGTGCGCGGCATGGTGCCAAAGCAAATGGTCGGTCCAACTTCGCGGTTGTCCCAGTGCGTTCATATTGCTGCGACGAAAGAAATAGGTTTGCACATCCATTTGCAACACACTGAACTCACCCCTTTTGATCTGCTGGTGCACAAACTGGTGGCTGGGATTAAAGCGACGGGTGTGGCCGCACATGGCCACCAAACCAGTTTGCTTTTGCAAGGCCACCACCTCCGCTCCGTCTTGGTAAATATCACACAACGGAATTTCCACCTGCACATGCTTACCGGCTTTCAAACAAGCCAAGCTTTGTGATGCATGCATTTGCGTCGGGGTGCACAAAATCACCGCGTCAACTTCCTTCAAAGCCAAGCTCTCGTTCAAGTTGGTGGTGACATGGCCTATGCCGTAATTTGTGGCCACCTCTTGGGTTTTGGCCAGTTCACGCCCGATGAGCGAGACCACTTCCACGCCGTCAATCAGTTTGATGCCGTCTAAATGTTTGATGCCAAAGGCGCCTGCGCCTGCCAAAGCAACTTTGATGTTCTTGCTCATGTATTCTCCAAAATCAAATGTCCCACCGCCGTGTTGCTGGCAGGCACATGGTAGAAACGATGGGCCACTTTAAGCGACGCCTTGCCCTCGTTGACGTCGCTCATGGCACCACGAGCAATCAGCCACATCACCAACTCTATGCCTTCGCTACCGGCTTCACGCACGTAATCTATATGCGGCTTTTGTGCCAAGCTTGCAGGATCGGCAATCAGTTGGTCTAAAAAAGCATGGTCGAAGTCTTTGTTGATGAGGCCCGCACGCGGTCCTTGTAATTGGTGACTCATGCCGCCGGTTCCCCATATTTGAATATTCAAATCAGCATCAAAACTTTTCACCGCGTTGTGGATGGCTTTACCTAAATTGAAACAACGTTGGCCTGAGGGCACGGGGTACTGCACCACATTCACCGCAAAAGGAATAACCGGACATGGCCACGCATGTGGTTGACCGCACATCAAAGAGAGCGGTACGGTCAGACCGTGGTCTACATCCATTTTGTTGACGATGGTGAGATCGAAGTCTTGTTGAATGACTGACTGCGCGATATGTGCCGCCAACTCGGGGTGACCTTGCACCACGGGCACGGGGCGCGGCCCCCAGCCTTCATCGGCGGGTGTGTAC
>JABMMR010000064.1 GCA_013205525.1 Burkholderiales bacterium
AACAAGCATCGGCTTTGACAGCGGGTGAATTTTCTTGGCCGCTGAAGTGCATAGGCACTTTCATGTGCAACACCGTATCGGCTTCCACGCGTTGGAAGTCGATATGCAGCACGAGTTGCTTGAAGGGGTGGTATTGCACATCGCGCAGCAACACTTTGGAGGTTTGACCAGCGAACTCCATCTCGAGGATGGTGGCGTGGAAGGCCTCTTTTTTCAGGGCATGCCAGAGTGCGTTGTGGTCGAGTTCAATGGCCTGGGGCTGATGCGCCTTGCCACCATAGACGATACCGGGCGTGCGGCCGGTGATGCGAAGACGGCGGCTCGCACCCGTCCCCTGCTTAGCGCGCTCAAAAGCGACAAATTTCATTTTCTTCTCCTGATGAAGTCCACCGCGACCAGTGTGACTTCGGTTTCAATAAAGGGCTGTGAACAGCCCCGCTGTGTTGTCCTCAGATCTGGGCAAGCTTTAAAAAAGCTGATCCTGATCGGAGAACAAACTCATGACCGACTCTCCTTTGGCGATGCGCTGAATCGTCTCCGCGATCAGCGGCGCCACAGAGAGTTGGCGAATTTTGGAACATGCCAGCGCTTGCGCGTTGAGCGGAATGGTGTTGGTGACCACCACTTCATCAAGGGCCGCACCGTTGGTGATGCGCTCAATGGCGGGGCCAGAAAAAATCGGGTGGGTGCAATAGGCATAGACCTTTTTGGCGCCACGTTGCTTGAGCACTTCGGCGGCTTTGACCAAAGTGCCAGCAGTGTCAATCATGTCATCCATGACCACGCAGTTACGGCCTTCAATGTCACCAATGACGTGCATCACTTCAGACACATTGGCTCTGGGTCTGCGTTTGTCAATGATGGCCAAATCGCAATCCAGTTGCTTGGCCAAAGCGCGAGCCCTCACCACGCCGCCTACATCAGGCGAGACAACGATCAGGTCGTCGTAGTTTTGCAAGCGCAAATCGCCCAACAACACCGGCGAGGCGTAAATATTGTCGACAGGGATATCGAAAAAACCCTGAATTTGGTCGGCATGCAAGTCCATGGTCAGCACCCGCGCCACACCCACGGTTTGCAGCAAATCGGCAACAACTTTGGCCGAAATAGGCACACGCGAAGAGCGCGGGCGGCGGTCTTGGCGGGCATAGCCAAAATAGGGGATGACTGCGCTGATGCGTTCAGCTGAGGCGCGCTTTAAAGCGTCCACCATGATCAGCAGTTCCATCAGGTTTTCATTGGTGGGGTTACAGGTCGACTGCACCACAAAAACGTCACGGGCACGCACGTTTTGGTTGATTTCGACGGTGACTTCGCCGTCGGAGAAACGGCCCACCTCAGCTGCGCCGAGCTTGATGCCCAGTTGAACTGCGATTTCCGCGGCCAAGACGGGGTTGGCGTTGCCGGTGAAAACCATGAAATCGGAGGGAGCGTTAGACATGGCTGGCGTGAATGGTTGAACCGTCACTTACGGCGAAGTGCAAAAAAAGGTGGCAGGGGAAGAAGGACTCGAACCTTCGCATGCTGGAATCAAAATCCAGTGCCTTAACCAACTTGGCGACTCCCCTACACGGGAAACCTGTTTTTCAACACGCTTCCAGCTAATCGTCGCAGGAGACCCATCGGTGCAAAGGATGAACCTCCAAATTACTGCAAATTTGCAAAATCCATGCTTCGGGAGGGTGGGCTAACACCGTCGAAGGCTCGATTTTGGCAAACACCGCGCTACCTGAACCCGTCATCGTGGGTTGCAAACCTTGGTTTTCCAGCCAACGCAGGGCTTGAGAAACCTCGGGACACAGCCTTTGGGCAACGGCTTGCAAGTCATTACGCCCAAAGGCGTAAGGCTGTGCAGCAAAGTCGGCCATTGTAGCAGGCTGCGTATCGCGAACCAACGTTGGGTCTTGAAAAATCGTGGCGGTGGACAGGCCCTGCCGCGGTTTAAGCACCACAAACCGCGCCGCCGGCAGATCGATGGCTTGGAGTTCTTCACCAATGCCTTGGACCCAAGCGTTACGACCACCCAGGAAAAAAGGCACATCTGCACCCAAGCTCGCACCCAGGGGCAGCAAGCGCGAGAGTGGCCAGTTCAGCCCCCACAGTCGGTTCAAGGCCAGCAAAGTGGTGGCGGCATCTGAAGAACCTCCGCCCAAACCAGCTTCTGAGGGCAGGTTTTTTTTCACCTGAATCAGCGCCCCCTTGGTGGTGCCACTGGCCTGCTGCAGCGCTTGGGCCGCCTTCAAGATCAGGTCGATTTCAGGCAAAGGCGTGCTCAGGTCATGGCGAAGCAATTGAGCGTCTTCTCGCAAGTCAAAGTGCAACTCATCCCACCAATCGATCAACATAAAGGCCGATTGCAGCAGGTGATAGCCATCGGCGCGTCTGCCCGTGACGTGCAAAAACAAATTCAGCTTGGCGGGTGCAGGGACGTGGTGCAGGAACTGCATGGCAATACAAGATTCAAGATGGGGGGTCTAGCAGCAAGGTTAACAGCAAGGCGGGCAGGGGTTGCTGGCGTTCAGCCAGCACGCGGCGACCTTTTTTCAATACGTCGGCGTTGATTTGCCACCCAGCGACTGCAGGACCTTCACGGTCTAGCCAAATCAACAACTGCGGCAGAGGCAAGGCGGCGCCCGTGAGGCCTTGGGTCAGTTCATCCATGGAGGCAAATTGCTGGATATCGCTGCTTTGCTGAAGGCTGGCGCCTTGCGGGCTCCAGCGCACCACGGCCAAGGTGGTGCCCAAAGGCGAGAGCAAATGAAGTTGGCCTTGTTCGGCGTGTCCGGACATTTCAAATGCCGTACTGAATTGCTCAGGCGGGTTTTTGGCTACCCGCAGGGTCAGGCGGCCTTCCCAATACCCTATGGCGACTGAATTGGCTGTATTGTTTGCCGCTTGTCGAGGGGGGTGGGTACAAGCGCAGAGCAAAACAAGCATGACAGCGCTCAGCGCGCGCCAGCCAGTTTTGCCATTGAACATCAGAGTTTGACTTTCAAACGCTTAAGGGTTTGTTGCAAAAGGTCGTTGTTTTGATCAAGGCGCATGGCATCCCGCCAAATTTTGAGGGCCTTGTCTTGCTGCCCCAAACTCCAGTGAACTTCGCCCAAATGGGCGGCAATTTCCACATCTGGCCGGTTGGAATAGGCGCGCTCCAAGATAGCCAAAGCCGAGAGTTTGTTGCCCATGCGGAATTCAACCCATCCCAAACTGTCGACAATGAACGGGTCTTCAGGGGCAAATTCAAGGGCTTTGACTATCAGTTCTCTGGCCTCGGGTAAACGCAGATTGCGATCGGCCAAAGAAAAACCCAAGGCGTTATAAGCGTGTTGAAAGTCGGGTTTGTCGGCGATGATGCTGCGCAAAAGATTTTCCATCTCATCGAGTCGGCCCAGTTTTTCAGACATCATGGCAACTTCGTAGCGCAAGTCGAGGTCGCTCGGGTCTTCCTTGCTGGCTTGGAGCAAAACTTGGTAGGCGTCGTCGTATTTTTTGTAGTCCCGCAGTAATTTGACTTCAGCTTGCAAACGCCCGCGCTTGGCTTGCGGGGTGTTGGTGGGCAACTGGGCAATCAGGGCTCGGGCTTTGTTGATGTCACCTTTGCTGGCGATCAAGTTGGCTCTTTGCACTTGGACTTGCGTAAGTTGCTCGGGGTCGTCAATTTTATTGAGCCAAGATTCGGCTTGGGCATTGTTTTTGGCTTTGAGTTCGATTTGGGAAAGCATCAAATAAGCCTGCGAAAGGCCGCGGACTTCTTGTTTGTCTTTTTCTAAATCTAAAAACCGCAACAAAGACACTTTGGCATCTGTATCTTGAGCTTGCTCAATTTGCACCGCGCCCAACAGCAGCCAGACATCCGAAAAATTGGGCATCTCTTGGGCGAGTTTTCGCAATTGAGCCAAGGCGTCGTTGAGGCGCTGGTTATCTATCAATACTCTTGCATAGCTGAGTTGCAAGCTGGTTTGCCCACTTTTTTGCAAGGCCTTGAGCACCAAATCCTCGGCCTGCGACTCGCCCAGCGAGAACAACTCCAGCGCCAGCATGGTGGGTTCGGGCGACTCTGGGGATTTGGCCAAGGCTAATTTGGCGGCTTCAACTGCTTGGGGCAGCTTTTTGGCCCATATGCGCATACGCCCTATCGTGGTCCAAGAGGCACCAGCGGTGCTTTCTTTGTTCGTGAAGGGCGTGAGCGCTTGTTCAACCACCGCATTGGCCAGTTCTTTGTCTTTGACTTGTGAATAGATTTGCGCTATGCCAATGATGGCGTCGGCTTGTTGCTCGGGGGGAAGCAAACTGATGCTAGAGCGCAAAGTGGTGACACTTTCAGCCAACTGGTTCAAGGCGATCTGCACTTGAAGCACGTAGCTATTGGCTTCTTGCGACTTGGGGTGTGCTTTTGTCCAAGCTTTCGCGCTTTCAAGCGCTGAGGTACCAGAGCGTGCAGCCAAGGCCACCTCAACAGAGCGCTTGTACAGGGCTGGGTCACCGCTTTTTCGTGCGGCTTCAAAAATCATTGAGAAGCCAGCGCTAGGGTCACCTTGGGCAATTTGCATCTCGCCCAGCAGAATCAACATCAGCCACTCGGAACTCAAATTGGAGTTCTCTATGGCGGCGGAATCTGGCTGCTCAGGCAAGGGCGATGGCTGCGCCCAAGCCAAGTGAAATGAGCTGGTGGAGATGACCAAACTGGCCGCACCCGTCAGCAAAGCGCCGCGCAGTGTGTGTAAAGGGGAGTGAGATTTCATCACCGAATGATAATCGCAGCATTACCTAGTCTGCTTGCCATGCCCGAATTACCCGAAGTTGAAGTCACTCGCTTGAGTTTTGCCTCACGGATTGCTGGCGCTCAGGTTTTGAATGTGGCCATGGGCAAGGCCTTGCGTTGGCCCTTAGGTTGCAGCGCCGCAGGCTTGCAAGGCCGCCAAGTGCTGGGCGTGCGCCGCCGAGGCAAGTACTTGTTGCTCGATTTGAGCCAAGGCCTGTTGTTGATCCACCTTGGCATGTCGGGGTCTTTGTCTTTTGGCCAAGCCTTGTCCCCGCCTGGCGCACATGACCATTTCGATTGCCTGACCGACAAGGGCTTGTTGCGCCTACATGATCCCAGGCGTTTTGGGGCTGTGGTTTATGCAGAAAGCCAAAACAGTCCGGTTGCTCAAAAGTTGCTTGGGCATTTGGGGGTCGAACCCTTGGAAAACAGCTTCACGCCAGAGTTTTTTGCCAAGGCTTTAAAGACACGACAAACAGCCATCAAGCCCTTGCTGCTGGCCGGCGATATTGTGGTGGGGGTGGGAAATATTTATGCCAGCGAAGCCCTGTTCATGGCCGGTATTCGCCCGACAACCCGCGCTGCTCGCCTTAGCAAGGCACGCGCCTTCAAGCTTCACTCGGCCATCAAGCAAGTGCTGCTGGCCGCAGTCGCCCAAGGCGGCAGCAGCTTGCGCGATTTCTCCAACGCGCAGGGACAAAACGGCTATTTCCAACTGCAAGCCATGGTCTATGACCGCGCCGGCCAAGCTTGCCGACTTTGCGACACACCCATTAAGCGTTTGGTTCAGGGGCAGCGTTCTACTTTTTACTGCCCACAATGCCAAAAGCCTTGAACTCCCCTGCCAGTTTTGCCAAGCGCTTGCTGGCATGGCAAAAGCTGCACGGCAGGCACGATTTGCCTTGGCAAGTCAGCAACGATCCCTATAAAGTTTGGCTGTCAGAAATCATGCTGCAACAAACCCAAGTGGTGACGGTGATGGGTTATTACAGCCATTTTTTGCAACGCTTCCCCACTGTTTTTGATTTGGCAAAAGCCAGCCTCGACGAGGTTTTGGGTCTGTGGAGTGGTTTGGGTTACTACAGCCGAGCGCGCAACTTACACCGCTGCGCGCAAAGGGTGGTGCAAGCGCATGCGGGTGTGTTTCCAACCAGTAAGCAAGCTTTGCAGCAGTTGCCAGGCATTGGTCCGTCTACCGCTGCAGCGATGGCGTCTTTGTGCTTTGGCCAGCGCGAAGCGATATTGGATGGCAATGTCAAACGGGTGCTGACGCGGGTCTATGGCTTTGCCCTTGATTTGTCTCAGGCTTCAAATGAAAAAGCTTTGTGGAATATCGCCGAGCAGGTCTTGCCCAAGCACAGCAGCGACATGCCCGCCTATACCCAAGGCATGATGGATTTGGGCGCCACTTTGTGCAGCCGCACACGACCCGCCTGCGAGCGTTGCCCCATGCTGGGCTTGTGCGTGGCACAAAAGGAAGGTCAAGCCACGCTCTACCCCGTCAAGCTTCGCAAGCTCAAGCGCAGCGCTGAATCCATGTGGTTGTTGTGCGCTCGCACCCAGGACGGCGCGGCTTGGTTGCAGCAGCGCCCACCCATGGGGGTCTGGGCCAGTTTGTACACCCCACCGATTTTCAGCAGCGAACAGGCCTTGCTGGACTCGCTTCCCAAGAGGCTGCAAACCCAAGTGACTTGGGCGCCGGCTTTCGTGCATGTGCTGACCCATAAAGACTTGCATCTGCATACCGCGCACTTGGTGCTGAGTGGCGAGAAAACCTTGGGGACGGGCCAATGGTTGTCAAGCCAAGACTGGCCAACAAAGGGTTTGCCAGCACCTGTACGTCAGTTGTTGCTGGCCTAAAGCGTATCGAGTTCGCGGTGGCGCTTTAAGGTGACCCAGTTGGCGCTAAAGCGCTGCTGCAGGGCTTCAACCAAGAACACCGAGCGGTGTTGCCCGCCGGTGCAACCAATAGCCACAGTCACATAGCTGCGGTGATCATTTTTCAGTGAGGGAAGCCACTGGTCTAAAAAGTCGCAAATATGCGTTTGCATTTTTTGCACCGGTGCGAGTTGTGCCAGCCATTGAGCTACAGCGGTGTCGCGGCCTGTGAGAGCTTTGAGCTCGGGTTCGTAATGCGGGTTGGGCAACATGCGCACATCGAAGACAAAGTCTGCATGCACGGGAATACCCCGCTTGAAAGCGAAGGACTCAAACATCAGCGTAAGTTCAGCGCTGGGCGCGGTCACCAGCGAATGAATATAGTCTTGCAACTTTCCTGCACGCAACAAACTGGTGTCGATGATGTGCGACTCTTCGCGCAAATCCGATAAAAGCTGTCGCTCGAGTTCGATGGCCGCAGCCAAATCGAGGGTGGATGCTGCGGCGCCTGAGTCGCTGCGCGACAAAGGATGGTTGCGCCGTGTTTCAGAAAAACGGTGCACCAGTGTGTCGGTATTGGCGTCTAAAAAAAGTAAGCGAACGTTGATTTGCTGATCTCGCAACTGCGCCAACTGCGCGGGCACCAGATGCAAGGCATGGGCGCTGCGTACATCCATGGCGATAGCAACCTTGGCTTGCTGTGTGGGGTCTTTCAGTTGCACAAAGGGCAGCAGTAACTCGGGGGGCAGGTTGTCGATGCAGTAGTAGCCGGCGTCTTCCAAGGCATGCAAGGCAATCGATTTGCCAGAGCCCGACATGCCGGTAATCAAAATAAGTTCGCGATTCATGCGCGTGCTGCCTTGGGCTTGGGTAGGGCTTGGGCCATGGCTTGCAGCATTTCGCGGGCGTGGGCATGGGTGGTGTCCGACAGCCGCTCACCACCCAACATGCGGGCAATTTCTGCCACCCGTTGCTCACCCGCAGCAGGCGTGACCACACTGGCCGCACCCGACTTGTCGACGTGTTTGGATACCACCCAGTGGTGGTCTGCACATGCGGCGACTTGGGGCAAATGGGTGACCGCCAGCACCTGACGGTCTTTGCCCAGTTGTTTCATCAGGCGGCCCACGGTTTCGGCGACAGCGCCACCCACACCGGCATCAACCTCGTCAAAAATAAGGGTTTGCGCCGTTCCCAATTGGCTGGTGGTGACGGCAATCGCCAAAGCAATGCGAGAAAGTTCGCCACCAGAGGCCACTTTGCCTACAGGTCTGGGCGTGCTGCCGGCATGTCCGGCGACCAAAAACTGCACTTCCTCCAAGCCATGGCTAGCAGGTTCATCCAGGGCCTGCAATTGCACTTGAAATTGACCGCCTTGCATGCCGAGGTTTTGCATGGCTTGGGTGATGCTAGTCGCCAGCTTGGGCGCAGATTTTTGACGCGCTTGCGATCTTTTGCGGGCTTCCATCATGAAGGCATTTTTGGCTTTTAGCTCAGCAGCCTCAATGGCGGCCAAATCGGCTGCAGCGTCGAGCTTGGTGAGCTCTTGCTGCCAGCCCAAGTAAAGCGCTGGGAGCTCTTGGGGCGTACGTTTGTAGCGGCGCGACAAAGCCACCCACAAACCCATGCGGGCATCGACTTCGGCCAAGCCTTGGGGGTCTAGGTCGGTGCGGCGCAACCAAGCTTGCAGGCTGTGGGCTGCGTCTTCGGCTTGTGCCAGCGCAGAGCTGAGTTGGTCGGCCAGTTGTTGGAATTGGGTTTCGATACTGGACTGCTCTTGCAAGGCTTTGACAGCTTGAGCCAGATGGCTGTGCGCTGCGTCTTCCTCTTGCAAATGCGTCAATGCGCTCTGGGCTGCGTCCATCAGCGACTGGGCGTGCGATAAGCGGGTGTGCTGGGCGTTGAGGTTGTCCCATTCATCGTTGCCAGGCGAGAGTTTGTCGACTTCACTGATTTGCCAACTCAAACGCTCGCGCTCTTGTTGCAACTGGTCTTGCGCCGCGCGTGCGTGTTCTAAGTTTTGCAAGCTCTGGCGCCAGTCGTTCCACAGAGTTTGCAAAGCCTGTGCAGGTATTTGCGCATAAGCGTCTAGCAATTCGCGAACAGCGCTGGGGCGGGTGAGGCTTTGCCAAGCATGTTGGCCGTGGATGTCTAGCAGTTGGTCGCCGATTTCGCGCAACTGTGTGGCAGTGGCGGGACTGCCGTTGATCCAAGCGCGGCTTTTGCCTTGCGCATCGATGCTGCGTTTGAGCAGCAAGTCTTCAGCTGCTTCAAAACCATTGTCTTGCAGCCAAGCTTGCAAATGCACGGGGGTGGAGAATTCAGCGCACAACTCGCTGCGCGCCGCGCCTTCACGCACCACGCTGGCTTCGGCACGCGCACCCAGCACCAATTGAAGGGCATCGATCAATATAGATTTACCCGCGCCGGTTTCGCCACTGAGCACGGTAAAGCCAGCGCCAAACTCGAGCTCGAGTTGGCGCACGATGACAAAGTCACGCAGGCTGATGCGTTGCAAGCTCATGAACCACCCTCATTCCAATGCAGTTTATGGCGCAGTGTGTCAAAGTAATTCCAACCTTTGGGGTGAAGGAAGACCGCATGATGCGGTGATTTACGCACCAAGACCTTGTCACCTATGAGCATAGAGGCCATCGATTGCATATCGAAATTGGCGCTGGCGTCGCGCCCCGCCACCAACTCGATCATGATTTCTTCATGATCGGCCAAAACCAAGGGGCGGTTGGAGAAAGTGTGGGGCGCAATCGGCACCATCAGCAAACCCCCCAAAGAGGGTTGCAGCAAAGGCCCACCCGCCGACAGTGAGTAAGCCGTCGAGCCGGTCGGTGTAGAGATGATCAGGCCGTCAGCGCGTTGGTTGGCCACAAAATGCCCATCAACCGATACGCGCAATTCGACCATGCCAGAAGTGGCACCTCGGTTAATCACCACATCGTTTAAGGCCAGCGCATCAAACACGCAATCGGGGCCGCGCCACACTTGGGCATGCAACATGATGCGGCGGTCTTCCTCATATTGGCCTTGCAACATGGGCTCTAAGCTGGCTTGCATGTGTTCCAAGGGAATATCGGTGATGAAGCCCAATCTGCCTTGGTTGATCCCAATTAAGGGAATGCCATGGGGGGCCAGTTGCCTGCCATAGCCCAGCATGGTGCCGTCGCCGCCCAACACCAAGGCCAGGTCACATTCCCGCGCAATGCCTGCCACATCCATCACGGGGCAAGACTGTGCGCCCAAATGCGCAGCGGTTTCTTGTTCCACCACCACTTCGCAGCCTTGACGGTGTAAAAAATCCACCAAGGAGGCCAATATCTGCTTGCCCATCGCGGCAGTGCTGCTGGGATTGGCAGAGGCGTGGGATTTACCAATAACGGCGATTTGGCCAAACTTAGGGTTCATAAGCCAAATTACATCATTAAAATGCCTCAAAAGGATGACCATGCTGGACGATCGCGCCAAGTTGTTGCTCAAGACCCTGGTAGAGCGCTATATCGCTGACGGTCAACCTGTGGGTTCGCGCACCTTATCTCGCGCCAATGGCATTGAACTCTCGCCCGCGACTGTGCGCAATGTCATGGCCGACCTAGAGGAAATGGGCTTGATTGTCAGTCCCCACACTTCGGCGGGGCGCATTCCCACGGCGCGCGGCTACCGTATATTTGTCGACACCATGCTGACATTTGACCGCCAACAGTTGCAGGCTCCCAGTTTGGTGGCGGAGCAGCCGCAAAAAGTCATCACCAGTGCCGCGCAGTTGCTGTCGAATTTGTCCAATTTTGTGGGCGTGGTCATGGCGCCTAAGCGCAGTTCGGTGTTTCACCACATAGAGTTTTTAAGGCTCTCAGATAAACGTGTCTTGGTCATCATCGTGACCCCCGAGGGAGACGTGCAAAACCGTGTGATATTCACAGACGCCGATTTTTCACAAACCCAGTTGGTTGAAGCCTCCAACTACCTCAACGCCCATTTTTCTGGCATGGCCATCGATCAGGTTCGCGAGCGTTTGCAAGCCGAGGTCGATAGCTTGCGCAGCGAGATCGCCTCGTTGATGCAAGCCGCAGTGAATTTCAGCTCCGAGGCCTTGGTGCAAAGCGAAGACGAGGTGGTGATCAGTGGAGAGCGCAATTTATTGTCGGTTTCCGACTTCTCTAGCGACATGGGACAGTTAAGGCGCGCCTTTGATGTGTTCGAACAAAAAGCGCAGTTGATGCGCTTGCTTGATATCTCCTCGCAAGCCGAGGGTGTGCGAATTTATATTGGTGGCGAAAGCCAGATCGTGCCATTTGAAGACTTGTCGGTGGTCAGCGCTAATTACGAAGTCGATGGTCAGGTGGTGGGCACATTGGGGGTCATAGGACCCACACGCATGCCTTATGAGCGCATGATTCAAATTGTGGATATCACCTCTAAATTAATCAGCAATGCACTGAGTCATAAAACTAACTGATTGTTTCAACAAATATTGTTATTTTAGAATTTTTTATTAATCCCAGCATCTGATATTGGGTTAATTTCCATGGGTATGCATGTGAATTGATGCAAGACTGTGGGTGATCGAGCTTGCCTGTGAAGCACTATATATGTTCACATACAAAGGCAGTCATGAACGCCCCCCAGACGACGCTTGATGAAGTTGAGCAAGACGACCCCATAGAGTTAACCCCATTTTTATCATTGGCGGCGGCCTTGCTTTATATGCTCATGGCCGACGGGGAAATCGACGACCATGAGTCCAGCCAATTGCAAGCCGTTATTGGCGGCAACCAAGACGTGCTTGAGTTGGCTTATGAATATGTAGAAACCGTTTCCCTAGACCAGTTCCTCAATGACGCGTTGCCGGTTCTCAGCAATGAAGACAAGTTGTGCATTTTGTGCAATTTATGCGATTGCTTGCTGGCCGACGGTGTTTGCCAAGCTGTTGAAGAAGAGCTGTTTCAAAAAATATGCCACTCCTTTGGGTACAGCAAAAAATCATTCTCCACTTACTACAGCGCCATCGCGCTCAAAAATGAAAAATCGTTGCTTGGCCCTTACGAGCCAACGCAGATCGATGAAAACCTGATTACCCCGCATTTGGCGATGGCCGCTTCTTTGATTTACATGATGTCGGCAGACGGCGATATTGCCGAAGAGGAAATTGGTCAGTTGCAAGTTGTCATCGGTGAGTTTGAAAATTTGCAAGCGGTGGCCATGAATTATGTGCGCAGCGTCAAGATGAACCAGTTTTGTATAGACGCCAATAAATCGATCAGCGCAGATCAAAAATTACTGATCTTGGCCAATGTCTGCGACTCCATGATGTCCGATGGTGTTGTTGCCGACATTGAAAAGCGCCTGTTTGAAAACATGCTCAAGGCTTTTGATGTCACTGAAAAACAATTCAGCTCTTACTATGCGCCCCTAGAGATCAAGAACTTCAAGCCCTTTGGCTCCGATGAAGAAGTTAAGTCCTTGCACACCAGAAAAAGGACGCGTAAAAAAGCCAAAGACGATAGTTTTGGCATGAATCTCACGCAAAAGCACAGCAACGCAGCGCACGGAAAAAGGGAAGCGAACGATGCCGCCAATCAAGGGGACTGGCAAAGCCAAGAAACACATGGGGGCTTGAGCGATATTGTTTCTCGCACCATGCAGGAAAACATACAGCAAGTTAATGCAACCTTTGAAGACCCAAAAGATGTGGCGCAAGTCTCGCGCAATGCCACGGAAAAGATTCGACAAGATGTCATGGAAGAAACCGGCATTGACGCTAATTTACAAAAAGTGCAAGACGCTGCGGGTTTGTCGAATGTTCAAAAAATTGGCGCCAACGGGTTTCAAATCAATCGCCAAGGCATAGATTTCTCTGGCTTTGTTTCTGAAGCGCCTATTTTGGTTTCTGATATTCGCGTCGATGATTTACAAAAGAACATCGAGCAAGTGCACGATAAATTGGACCGTTTCAAACCCAAGGGTGGGGTGAAGTTTGTTTTAGCGCCATTGTTTACACCCAGCCATATCGATTCGGTTGTAACTCCAGTTGAAGTTGAAGTTGAATTTCAAGTTCAAGCCCCGCCACATTTGCCCAACAGCTGGCCCGAGTTGAACTTCCAGCCTGTTGCGGTCCCCAAATTCACTCGACCGCCTCGAAAACGAATGGCTGCACCAACAGATGTAAATACCTCAAGCCAAGCCTTAGCAGAGCCTTCGGTTGAGTTATTTGTGCCTGCCGCAACCACAGCCACAACTATTGTTTCAGGTGCGGCTGAGGGTGTATCCACACGCGCATCAGCAGCAGCCAGACCACGAAATAAAAAATGGTTGAAGTTGTTGGGTGGGTCAACAGTTGCTCTGGTGCTGCCCTTGGGTGTGTATGCCTACGGCGCACTTTACCCAATGCTCAGCTGTCAGGGCCAAGAGCAGCAGACGCGCCTTTGGAGCACACAAGGTGACGCGAGTTCGACATCCGCGACCCAGGAAAACCGAGTTGCTCAAACCCATCGAATTGAAATTCGACGTGGCGAGATTTACTTGGATAACCACCGATTCCCTTTGTACAAAGAGTTGAACCGCGAAAACCACTTTGCAGCTAAAACCCCTGCGGGTTTTCAGGGCAGCTACACCAGCCAAGCTGTTGAGAACATGTCCTATGCATTCGATTTCAACACGGCTACGAAAGCGCTGAAAATTTATACCCACTCTTCGGGTCTGCGCTTTATCGATGGCGAGATGGGTCAAATGAAGTTATCTGCTGTTTTTTCAGGCCAGTGTGAAAAACCTTGGTTCTAGTGCTGTGAGTGCCAGGTCAAGTTTTCTTTGTCTGTCCA
>JABMMR010000065.1 GCA_013205525.1 Burkholderiales bacterium
CCCCGAAATTCCCTTGGTGGTGTTGGCGGCCATGCCCTCGGGCGAAGCCCGCGACGCTTGCCTTGAAGCAGGTGCCGATTTGTACATTGAAAAATCCACCGATACCGCAGAAATTTCTGCAGCCATCCAAGACATACTGAAGTCTGATAGTGCAGAAGATGATGCTGAAGCCGTGGTGATTGGCGACATCAAGCTTTCTAAGCGCCAAAAGCAGCTCATTTTGATGCTGGACCGCGGCTTGTCCAACCGCGATATCGCCGCTGAACTCACCATCAGCGAACACACGGTCAAGGTGCACTTGTGGCGCTTGTTTCGCCGCTTGGGTGTGAAAAGCCGTACCCAAACCCTGCACTTTGCGCGCACCCACGGTTTATTAATGGGCTGATGCGCCTTTCGGTCGTGCCGCCCTTACTTGCTTAAGGGCTGTGCAATCACCAAGTTCAGCTTTTCCTTGCTACCAAGCTTGATCGGGCCCGCGCTCACCCCGAGGTCGCCAGGTTGCGCCATGGCGTTGCCGCTTCTGGAAATACGCGCTCTGACCATCACCGAGCTGATATTCGAGAGTTTCATTTGCGGATTCATAGCCATGCTGTCGTCCAGCACAAAGTCGTAGGGCAATTTGTCTACCGTGGTTCGCACAATCGCCAAGGGCATGCGTGGGCCATCAGCGGCATTGGCATAAATAAACACCGTGTCTTTGGACGATACCTGCGAGGCCAAACTGGGGTCTAGGCTGACCCGCCCCGCGATGCGCTCGGCTCCAGGCGCGGTCTTGCCCTTGGCGGGCTTGGCAGGCAGGACTGGCGCTTGTGGGGCTTGGGCCACCACGGTATCGGGGTCCAGCGGCGGCATGTTCAAGCGTTCACGCGCCTTGTTGATGGCCTCCACCAGCGCCGGCAGGTCGGGCGAAGAAGCAGGCAACAAGCCACGCACCTTGTCCCAGTATTTCAGCGCGTCTTGAAATTGATCTTGCGAAAAAGCGGCGCTGCCCGCGAGCAACAAAGCATTGCCATGCGCGGGGTCGGCTTTAAGAACACTTTGAATGATCTCCCAAGGCTCGCCTTCAAATTTTCCTTGGTTTTTTTGCGCCAGCACCTCGGCGCGTTCGATGCGCACATCATCATTGGCAGCGAGTAAGAGAGATTTTTTAAACGCCTCGTCCGCAGGGTCAAACTGACCCAAGGCCCGCTCTATACGCCCCATCATCACCCAGCCCTCGGCATTGTTGGGGTTCTCTGTCAGGCGTTGGCGCAACTGTTCGGCCATGGCTTGAAGCTTGTCGCTAGAGATTTGTTCGTCGCCACCCACTTGGCTGGCCAGCACAGGGTCGATACCCAAGGGTGTACCCACCATAAAGTACAAGCTAAAGGACAGCAGCGGAACAGCCAAAGCCAAACTGCTCCCTAAAATTTTCCAGCGCGGAAGTAGCACTCCAGCGGCAGAAGCGGCAGAGGTAGCAGAGGTGGCCGAAGCGGTTTTAGCCGGCGTATCTTCCAAGAGGCGCTGGGTTAACTCCTCGTGAGAGGCATCAAAACCGGCTTGGTCCAACGTGCCTTGGGCCAATTCATGCTGAAGCTCAGACAAATGCTCGCGGTAGACCGCCACCTGAGACAACACACTGTCACGTTCGCTGCCCGTCAAACCCGCACGCGAGGCGCGGCGCAAACTCCAAGCGAGGACAGCCACCACCACTAGGCACATGAGCGCCGCCCACACCAAAAACCATTGCACCGCGTTCATTCAGTCTTTCAAAAGTTGTTCCACCTGCGCACGGCCTTGAGCGTCAAGACGGGAAGAAGGGAGTTGCTTGCGTAAGCGTAAATAACGCCACAGGCCAAACAGGGCCAAGCCAAACAAAATAAATGGGCCAAACCACAAAGGCCAAGTCAGCGGTTTGAGCGGCGGCTTGTAAAGCACAAAGTCGCCGTAGCGCTCAACCAAATAGGTTTTGATCTCAGCATCGGTTTTATTTTCCCGAATGAGTTTACGCACCTCGCGGCGCAAGTCTTCGGCCAACTCGGCGTGCGAAGAAGACAGGGCCTCGTTTTGACATACCAAACAACGCAGTTCTTCTGAAATCACCAGCAAGCGGGCTTCAACTTTCGGGTCTTGCGCCATGGGCTGAGCCTCGCCCGCATGGGTCAAGCCTGACATGGCAACCAAGCAGCAAGCAATCAAAAGGGGTTTCATGCCGGTGTGTCCAGTTGCTGGATCAAGGGAAGAATGGTTTCAATCAAGACTTCAGGCGTGACCGGCCCCACACGCTTGTAGCGAATGATGCCTTGCTTGTCGATGATGTAGGTTTCTGGCACGCCATACACGCCGTAGTCGATGCCTACACGCCCGTCCAAATCCATCACCGAGAGTTTGTACGGGTCGCCGGCTATTTTTAAAAACTTCAGACTGCGCTGCCTGGCCAACTGCAATTTGGCTTCCTCGCTCAGTGCGACAGCCGCCTGGTCGCCCGCTTGAATTTCTTTGTAGCTCAAGCCAACAATGGGAACGCGTTGGCTTTTGGAAAACTGCACCAGCAAAGGATGCTCTTCGCGACAAGCCACACACCAGGTCGCCCAGACATTGAAGACCCACACTTGACCCAACATATCGGCGGGACTGAAAGGCTTGTCGCCGCTTAAGGTTGACAAACTAAAAGCTGGTGCCGGTTTACCCACCAAGGGTGAAGGAATTTCGCGTGGGTCGCGCATCAAACCGACGCCCAAGAAAACCACCAAGGCGGCAAACAAAACCAGCGGGAGCAAAGCCTTTTTCATGCCGTGCCAGACAAAGCTTCGCCCGCCGTACGCACCGATTGTTGGTTGGTGTTGCGGCGGTAACGCCGGTCTAGAGCAGCCAAGACGCCGCCAAACACCATGATCAGCACCCCTGCCCACATCCACGGCACAAAGGGTTTGTAATACACCCGCATGCTCCAAGAAGGTGTGTCCCCCGCCACAGGGTCGCCCAAAGACACATACAAGTCTCGCAGCAGGCCCGAATCGATGGCGGCTTCAGTCATGGGCATGGCGGTGGAGAAATAACGCCGCTTTTGCGGAGACAAAACCTCGATTACCTGATCGTTTTTCAAAACCTCGACCTTGGCTTGCACGGCTTTGTAATTGGGCCCCGTCACATCTTCAACACCCACCAAGCGGAAGGTATAGGGCGCGATGGTGACGGTGTCGCCCACAGCCATGCGCACATCGCGCTCGACCTCGTAAGATTTCACGCCGGTGATGCCCAGCACCAACACAGCCATGCCAAAGTGCGCCATGTGCATGCCCCAAAACGAGCCGCCTATGCGACCGGGCTTGCGTAAACGCTCGACCATATGCTGCAAACTGCCCAAGGCCACCCACATGCCTAAAAAGATACCCAGCATGGTGCCCGCTGACCAACTGCCTAAGGCAAATGGCAACACCAGCGCCAGCAACACAGCCCCAGCGCCAACAAAACGCAGGCGCCAAAAAACATCACTCATACGCGCTTCGCGCCAATGCGACACGGTGCCGGGCACCAGCACAAACAGCAATGGCACCATAAGCGGCGCAAACACCAAATTGAAATACGGTGGCCCCACCGACAATTTGCCTAAGTTCAGCGCATCAATGATGAGGGGGTAAAGGGTGCCCAACAAAACCGCACCCGTGGCCACCACCAACAGCACGCTGTTGAGCAAAAGAAAAGATTCACGCGAGACCAAGCCCATGCTGCCGCCCAAGGTGACCGCAGGTGCGCGCCAAGCAAACAAGGTAAGAGACGCGCCCACCACGATGGCCAAAAAAATCAGAATAAAAACACCGCGCGACGGGTC
>JABMMR010000066.1 GCA_013205525.1 Burkholderiales bacterium
CGGGTGCCGGTACCGGTGTCGGTAAAGCAGCAGCCTTGGCTTTGTTGGCAGATGGTTGGCGTGTTGCCTTGGTGGGTAGACGTTTGCAACCCTTGGAAGAAGTCGCGAATTCATCCCCATCGCCTGAAGTGTGTTTGCCACTGTCTGCCGATGTGGCGGACCCGCAAGCTGTAAAAAACTTCTTTGCCCAAGTGTTGAATCAATGGGGGCGTATCGACTTACTTTTTAACAATGCAGGCGTGAGTGCCCCAGGCGTTCCTCTTGAAGAGTTGAGCGTAGAGCAATGGCGCAATGTGGTTGACATCAACCTCAACGGCATGTTTTATTGTTTGCAACAGGCTTTTGTGGCTATGAAGTCGCAAGCTCCTCAAGGCGGAAGAATCATCAACAATGGATCTATTTCTGCTTACGCGCCACGTCCCAACTCGATTGCATACACAGCAACCAAACATGCAGTTACAGGGTTGACCAAAACCGCAGCTCTTGATGGGCGCAAATATGGAATCGCTGTGGGACAAATTGATATTGGTAATGCAGCAACTGAAATGGCTGCCAAAATGGCCTTGGGCGTTCCTCAGGCCAATGGTGAAATTGCCAAAGAGCCACTGATGGAAGTCAAGCATGTGGGTGAATCAGTGCTTTACATGGCCAATATGCCTTTGACTTCCAATGTGCTTTTCCACACTGTGATGGCCACCAATATGCCATTTGTAGGGCGCGGCTAACACGTCCCATAGGTTGGGCCAGCACCCCTTATGCTAAAATTGTCTTGCTTTTTGATTGCAAGGCTCTCTTGCAGGAAGCAAATCCCAAACCAATTCCCACAAGGTGTTGCCCAGCTTTTATAAAGCCATAGCAATAAAGAATTGGTCGAGACTTAACCTTTGGAGTTTTTTCTATGTCTACATCCATGCGCGAAATGCTGGAAGCCGGTGTCCATTTCGGTCATCAAACACGCTTTTGGAATCCCAAAATGGCTCCCTTCATTTTCGGCCATCGCAACAAAATTCACATCATCAACTTGGAAAAAACATTACCCATGTTCCAAGATGCGATGAAGTTTGCCAAGCAATTGGCAGCAAACCGCGGCACCATTTTAATGGTTGGCACCAAGCGCCAAGCCCGTGAAATCATTTCTTCCGAAGCCAAAAGGGCGGCTGTGCCTTTTGTCGATCAGCGCTGGTTGGGTGGCATGTTGACCAATTTCAAAACCGTCAAAACTTCGATCAAGCGTTTGAAGGATATGAAGGTTCAACAAGAGGTGGGTCTTGAGGCCATGTCTAAAAAAGAACAATTGGTGTTCATGCGCGAACTTGCAAAACTCGAAAAAGACATTGGTGGAATCCAAGACATGGCAACTTTGCCTGATGCCATTTTTGTGATCGATGTGGGTTTCCACAAAATTGCCATTGCTGAAGCCAAGAAGCTTGGTATCCCTTTGATTGGCGTGGTTGACTCCAATCACTCTCCTGAAGGAATCGATTATGTGATCCCAGGCAATGACGACTCCTCCAAAGCTGTGACGCTTTACGCGCGTGGTATTGCTGACGCGATTTTGGAAGGACGCGCCAACGCTGTCACCGATATAGTTAAAGCTGTGAGTGAAGGTTCTGACGAGTTTGTCGAAGTGGAAAATTCCGCAGAAGCTTAAATCTCACTGAATCATTCAAAAGGGGCTTGAGAGGCCCCTTTTTCACAACACACACCTATATCAATTTAACAGGAGTTTTTATGGCAGCAATTACTGCAAGCTTGGTCGCTGAACTGCGAGCCAAAACCGACGCACCCATGATGGAGTGCAAAAAAGCCTTGAGCGAAGCCGAAGGCGACATGGTCAAAGCAGAAGAGTTGTTACGTGTCAAATTGGGCAGTAAAGCCAGCAAGGCTTCTTCTAGAGTAACTGCTGAAGGCGTCGTCAGTAGCTTTATCGATGGCCATTCAGGCGCGATGCTTGAGGTCAATTGCGAAACTGACTTTGTCACAAAAAACGATAGTTTTTTAGCCTTGACGCAAGCTGCAGCCCAATTGGCGGCTCTTCACAAGCCTGCCGATCTTGAAGCCCTGGGTGCTTTGCCTTACTCCCAAGACGGTTTTGGCCCTACCCTTGAAGATGTTCGAAAAGGACTGATTGGGAAGATTGGTGAAAACATGAGTTTTCGTCGATTCAAACTTTTTGAGGGTGGCTCTGCCCTGACATCCTATTTGCACGGAACGCGCATTGGCGTCATGGTCGAATATGCGGGCGACGAAGGTGCTGCGCGGGACGTCGCTATGCATGTGGCGGCCATGAAGCCTGTCTCCTTGACCAGCACCGAGGTGCCTGCTGGACTGATCGAGCGTGAGCGCTCAGTTGCTACGGCCAAGGCTGCTGAGTCTGGCAAGCCCGCGGACATCGCGGCAAAAATGATTGAAGGTGCAGTTCAAAAATACCTGAAGGAAGTTTCCTTGTTTGACCAGCCCTTTGTGAAGAACGACAAGCAAACCGTCGCTCAGATGCTTCAGGCAGTTAAAACCACTGTCAAGTCTTTCACGCTGTATGTGGTTGGGGAGGGTATCGAGCGCAAAGTTGATGACTTTGCTGCTGAGGTGGCGGCTCAAGTGGCTGCAGCAAAACAATCAGCTTGATAAGTTAAAAAAGGGGACGAAAGTCCCCTTTCTTTTACCTACACTCAACTCGTTAAACTCTCACACCACTGGAGGCCTGAATGACTTTAAAAAAACCAGCCTATAAGCGAATATTGCTTAAGTTGTCGGGTGAGGCTTTGATGGGTGACGACGCTTTTGGCATCAACCGCGCCACTATCGTTCGCATGGTTGAAGAGATCGCCGAAATCACACGACTTGGGGTTGAAGTAGCGGTTGTGATTGGTGGCGGCAATATTTTTCGCGGCGTTGCTGGAGGCTCTGTAGGTATGGACCGAGCCACTGCCGATTACATGGGTATGTTGGCGACGGTGATGAACGCTTTAGCGTTGGCTGACACGATGAACAAGGCAGGTCTTATTGCCCGAGTGATGTCGGCTATTGGTATTGAACAGGTGGTCGAGCCTTATGTGCGGCCTAAGGCGCTGCAATACCTAGAAGAGGGCAAAGTGGTGGTTTTTGCCGCTGGCACAGGCAACCCCTTTTTCACAACAGACACAGCAGCTGCACTGCGTGGCGCTGAAATTGGCGCAGAAATGGTTTTGAAGGCCACCAAGGTAGATGGTGTTTACACTTCAGACCCCAACAAGGACGCAACCGCTACTCGTTACACAAAAATCAGTTTTGATCAAGCCATTCAAGGCAATTTAGGCATCATGGATGC
>JABMMR010000067.1 GCA_013205525.1 Burkholderiales bacterium
GCCCGCAAATGCTCAAAGAACTGAAAACCATGCTGGAAGAACGACATTTCAAGGAAGGCAACACCACCACACCAGGCGACTTTGTGGTGGAGCGGGCGTTTGTGGAGCAATAAACCCTAAACCCGCTCAATGATGACCGCAATCCCCTGCCCCACGCCGATACACATGGTGCATAGCGCGTAGCGCCCACCGGTGCGCTGAAGTTGGTTGGTGGCGGTGGTCACCAAGCGTGCGCCTGACGCGCCCAGCGGGTGACCCAAAGCAATCGCGCCGCCGTTGGGGTTGACACGCGGGTCGTCGTCTTGCAAACCCAGCATGCGCAACACCGCCAAGCCTTGCGCGGCAAAGGCCTCATTCAACTCAATCACATCCATTTGCGCCAGCGTCAAACCGGTGAGCGCCAGCACTTTTTCGCTGGCAGGTGCAGGGCCTATACCCATGATGCGCGGGGGCACACCGGCGGTCGCCATGCCCACCACGCGGGCGCGGGGGGTTAAACCGTGCTTGGCGGCACTGGCTTCATCGGCCAACAAAATTGCACACGCGCCGTCATTCACCCCACTGGCGTTACCTGCCGTCACCGTGCCATCGGGGCGCACCACGCCTTTGAGCTGGGCCAGTTTTTCCAAACTGGTTTCACGCGGATGCTCGTCTTTGTCCACTACGAGGGGCTCGCCTTTTTTCTGCGGGACAGTGACGGGTGTGATTTCTTGCGCCAAGATGCCCGCCTTTTGCGCGGCCACGGCCTTCATTTGGCTGGCCAAGGCCATGCGGTCTTGGGCCTCGCGCTCAATTTTGTAATCGGTGGCCACGTTTTCTGCGGTTTCGGGCATGGCGTCAACGCCGTACATGGCTTTCATGAGGGGGTTAACGAAACGCCAGCCAATCGTGGTATCGAAAATTTGCGGGTTGCGCCCAAAAGCCGCTTCGGCTTTGGGCATGACAAAGGGTGCACGGCTCATGCTCTCCACGCCGCCAGCGATCATCAATCCAGCCTCACCTGCGCGGATGGCGCGGGCTGCCGTACCCAATGCGTCCAAGCCAGAGCCACATAAGCGGTTGATGGTGGCGCCTGGAATTTCTAGGGGCAAGCCCGCCAACAGGCTGGCCATGTGCGCCACATTGCGGTTGTCCTCGCCGGCTTGGTTAACGCAGCCGTAAAGCACATCACTCACCGCTTGCCAGTCCACACTTGGGTTTCTGGCCATCAAAGCCCGTAAAGGCACAGCCGCCAAATCATCGGCGCGCACACCAGACAAAGCGCCGCCGTAACGGCCAAAAGGGGTGCGAACAGCGTCGCAAATAAAAGCGTGGTTCATGCAAATCTCTGGTTAACAATACAGGCCATGTTCAACCCTTCTCAAGAAGATGTCAGGCGGTTCTTCTGCCAAGTCTATGCCAAGCAACAAAGCGCGCATTTAAACGATGCGCTGGAAACGCTGGCGGGATTGTGGGTGGCAGAACACCCCGAATACGCCACAGATTTATCGGATGTCGATGCTGCGCTGGCCAAGCAGTACAAGGGCGAGGATGGGCAATCTAATCCGTTTTTGCATTTGTCCATGCATGTGTCTGTCAGCGAGCAATGCTCCATAGACCAACCACGCGGTATTCGACAAGCGGTAGAGCTGCTGGCAGCCAAGCGAAACAGCTTGCACGACGCCCATCACGAGGTGATGGAGTGTTTGGGCACTATGCTGTGGGAGAGCCAACGCAGTGGGCGCCCGCCCGATGGCCAAGCCTACATAGCCGCGGTTCAGCGCTTGGCCACCCGCGACTGAGGTTTTAGCGAAATTTAGACTGAGGAACCGTTTTTAATTCGCCCTGCTGGCTGCTGACGTAAGCGGACAATTCTTTGAGTTCAGCCAGAGTAAATTGCTTGGCAATACCCCCCATCACACCATTGGCGCGACCCCAAGTAGCCTGACCGTCTTGTTTATAAGACTTGAGCGCCACATACAAATAATCTTTGTGTTGACCTGCAATCTTGGGGTAGGTAGGTACCACGGGTTTGTTCAGGTTGGCACCGTGGCAAGAACTGCAAGCGCCTTTGGTTAATAAAGCAGCCACCGCAGTGGGCGCCTCGGAGGCTTTCTCTGGCGGTGGGGGAGCGTCATCTCTGCCATGGGATTCGTAATAGGCGGCCATGTCTGCCATGTCTTTGGCAGAAAGCGAGGCCGCAATGCTGCGCATGGTGGGGTGTTTGCGTTCGCCTTTTTGGTAGGCATTCAAGGAGGAAACAATGTAGGCGGCGTTTTGACCAGAAATTTTAGGGACTTTGTAAACCTCGGGGAACGAAGCTTGGTAACCTTTGATGCCGTGGCAACCAATACACATGGCAATTTTGGTGGCACCGGCTTTGGCATCTCCTGCAATGTCTTGGGCATAAGCCAGTGAGGTCACCGAGGCGACAAAAACCATGAGAACCGATGAAATGTGCTTGATCATTTTGGACAGACAATCGTGAAATAAACTCGCGAGAGTATATCGACGCAGCTTGTAAGCTTCGCGTTAAAAAAAAATTTAAGGCTTTTGCAAATGAAATTTTCTGGAACTGATAACTACGTTGCCACCCAAGACCTGATGCTGGCGGTCAATGCGGCCATCACATTGAAACGCCCTTTGCTGGTTAAGGGCGAGCCAGGAACTGGCAAAACCATGTTGGCTGAAGAAGTGGCGCAATCTTTGGGTATCCCTTTGTTGCAGTGGCATGTGAAATCGACCACCAAGGCGCAGCAAGGCCTGTATGAATACGACGCGGTAAGTCGTCTGCGCGACAGCCAAATGTCAGACCTGGATGGCGGCGAGCGGGTCAAACACATAGAGAACTACATTGTCAAAGGCGTGCTGTGGCAAGCCTTCACCGCCACTGAGCCTGTGGCACTGCTGATAGACGAGATCGATAAGGCCGATATCGAGTTCCCTAACGACTTGCTGCGCGAGCTCGACCGCATGGAGTTTTATTGCTACGAAACCCGCGAACTCATCAAGGCCCAAACCCGCCCACTGGTTTTCATCACCTCCAACAACGAGAAAGAACTGCCCGACGCTTTTTTGCGCCGCTGTTTTTTCCACTACATCAAGTTCCCCGAGGCTGACACCTTGCGGCAAATCATCAATGTGCATTTCCCCAGTCTGAAAAAAGACCTGCTCGCTGCTGCATTGAAAACCTTTTACGATGTTCGTGGCTTGCCGGGCTTGAAGAAAAAACCTTCCACCTCAGAACTTCTGGATTGGCTCAAACTCTTGGTGGCCGAAGATATTCCACTGGCCGCGCTGCAAACCCAAGACGACAAAGTGGCTGTGCCGCCATTGGTGGGCGCATTGCTGAAAAACGAGCAAGACGTGACGTTGTTTGAAAAACTGGTGTTCATGCAAAGCCGCAACCGCTGAAACCAAACCCACCCACTGGAAAAACTATGAATACTCTTATTGAAAGCATCCAACAACTTGGTTCACAAGAAAAATTACAACTTGTTGAAGATTTGTGGGACTCGCTAGAAACAGAATCGGTGCCGCCTATTTCGGACCCATGTTTTCAGGAATTAAATCGCCGTCTGGCTTTGTCGCAAAGCCATCTTGAAAGCGCACTTTCAATGCGAGAAATTGCTGACAAATTAGGGGTCAGACTTTGACCTTTGTTGTTCACTTCAACCTTGAGGCTTCTCAAGATGTTGAGACAGCCTTTGCTTGGTATGAACGCTTGCGCTCCGGTCTTGGGGATGAATTTGTCAGAAGCGTTGCAGCGGGCAGTGAAAGCCTTTCCGACAACCTGGTCGACACCCAGTGACCCGTGAACCCTTTCGCTGGTTGAAACTAAGGCGCTTTCCCTATGGTTTGCACTATTACATTGAAGACCCCAAAGTAATCGTTTTGGCCTGTTTGCATTTCCGCCAATCTGCTGAACGCTGGCCTACTAAGGATTAATCCCACCATGCTGATCGACTTCTTTTACACCTTGCGCTCGGCCAAACTGCC
>JABMMR010000068.1 GCA_013205525.1 Burkholderiales bacterium
CGCGGCATGGCGGTGGGCTTGGGTGTTTTGCTGGTCACTGTATGGTTTGCGCCACTCACCGTGGTTTGGCCGGTTTGGATTGTGGTGTTTGCCTTGTTGGGTGCGGCCATGCTGGGCACCTTGGGGCTGATTGCGGGTTTGTGGGCCGACAAGTTTGACCAAATGTCCTCGTTTCAAAACTTCCTCATCACGCCTATGACGTTTTTAAGCGGCGTGTTTTATTCCATACACTCCCTGCCGCCTTTTTGGCAGCAGGTCAGTCACCTCAATCCCTTTTTCTACATGATTGATGGTTTTCGCTATGGTTTTTTTGGCGTCAGCGATGTCTCGCCTTGGCTGAGTTTGGGGCTGGTGGGCAGCGCTTATGTGTTGGTGGCTGCCTTGGCGCTGTATTTGCTGCGCATTGGCTACAAAATTCGGGGGTGAGCAATGAACGCAGAGCAAATTCAAACCATGATTGCCACTGGCTTGGCATGCGAGCATGTGCATGTCGAGGGCGATGGCCGGCACTGGTATGCCACCGTGGTCAGCGCGTCTTTTGAAGGGCAACGTCTGATACAGCGCCACCAAAAGGTGTATGCCACCTTGGGCGACAAAATGGCCAATGATGAGGTGCACGCCTTGTCAATGAAAACCTTCACACCCGCCGAGTGGCAGGCGCAGGCCTGAGCGGCGCGCGGTTGCTATGGACAAATTACTGATTCGCGGTGGGCGGTCTTTGCAAGGCGAGGTGGCCATTGCCGGCGCCAAAAATGCTGCCCTGCCCGAACTTTGCGCCTCGCTTTTAACCGCAGACACACTCACGCTGCGCAATGTGCCGCAGTTGCAAGACGTGGCCACCATGCTCAAGCTGATCCGTCACATGGGCGTCGCGGCCCAGCGCAATGACGCCGGCGACTTGTTGCTCAATGCGGGGGAGTTACACAGCCCAGAAGCGCCTTACGAGTTGGTCAAAACCATGCGCGCTTCGGTTCTGTCGCTGGGCCCTTTGTTGGCGCGGTTTGGCCACGCCAAGGTGTCGCTGCCAGGCGGTTGCGCCATTGGTACGCGCCCCGTAGACCAGCACATCAAGGGCTTGCAAGCCATGGGCGCGGTGATTGATGTTGAGCAAGGCTATATGGTGGCGCGTTTGAAAAACGGGCTCACCCGATTGAAGGGTGCGCGCATCGCGACAGACATGGTGACCGTTACCGGCACCGAAAACTTCCTCATGGCCGCGGCTTTGGCCGAGGGTGAAAGCGTGTTGGAAAACGCTGCCCAAGAACCTGAAATTCCCGATTTGGCCGAATTGCTCATCGCCATGGGCGCCCAGATTCAAGGCCATGGCACAAGCCGAATTCATATTCAAGGCGTGGACAAATTGCACGGTGCCACCCACAGCGTGGTGGCCGACCGCATCGAAGCAGGCACGTTTTTGTGTGCGGTGGCGGCCACCGGTGGCGATGTGCTGCTGCGCCATGCGCGCGGCGACCACCTCGAAGCCGTTGTTGACAAACTGCGCGATGCGGGCGTCAGCATTGAAGCGGTGACGGGAGGCTTGCGGGTGCGCTCGGGCGGCCCCGCCTTCGCGCATTTGAAAGCGCAAAGTTTTCGCACCACCGAGTACCCAGGCTTCCCAACCGATATGCAAGCCCAGTTCATGGTGCTCAACGCGGTCTCGCAAGGCAGCGCCAAAGTGACAGAAACGATTTTTGAAAACCGCTTCATGCATGTGAACGAGTTGCTTCGCTTGGGCGCACACATTCAAATTGACGGCAAGGTGGCCTTGGTCGAGGGTGTGGCCGCGCTGTCTGGCGCCACCGTCATGGCTACCGACTTGCGCGCCTCGGCGAGTTTGGTGATTGCCGGTTTGGTGGCCAAGGGTGAAACCGTGGTCGACAGGATTTACCATCTCGACCGGGGTTACGACCGCATGGAAGACAAACTGCGCGCCTTGGGCGCGGACATCGAAAGAAGCCGATGAGCATCACCTTGGCCTTGTCCAAAGGACGTATTTTTGACGAAACCCTGCCGCTGTTGCGTGCGGCGGGTATCGAGGTCTTGGAAGACCCTGAGAAGTCACGCAAGCTGATACTGCCCACCAACCAAGACAATTTGCGGGTGGTGCTGGTACGCGCCTCGGATGTGCCCACCTATGTGGAATATGGGGGCGCCGACATGGGCGTTGCCGGTTTGGACACCCTGATCGAGCACGGCAGTTCGGGTCTGTACCAGCCCCTAGATTTGCACATTGCGCGCTGTCGCATGAGTGTGGCCGTGCCTGAAGGTTTTGATTACCTTGCTGCCGTCAAGCAAGGTGCCAGATTGCGCGTGGCTACCAAATACGTGGCCATCGCCCGCGACTTCTTTGCCAGCAAAGGCGTGCACGTAGACTTGGTCAAGCTTTACGGCAGCATGGAATTGGCGCCACTTACTGGCATGGCCGACGCGATTGTCGATTTGGTCTCCACTGGCAGCACCTTGAAAGCCAACCACCTGATTGAGGTGGAACGCATCATGGACATCAGCTCGCGCTTGGTGGTTAACCACGCCGCCATGAAACTTAAAACGGCGTCCATTCGCTATTTGATTGACAGCTTCGACCGCGCTATTTCTGCGCGCACCAAGGCCTAAAACTATGCAAGCCCAACCCTTGCGTCTGTCGACCGCCCAAGCCGATTTTCAAACGCTGTTGCATCAGCGCTTGCATTGGTCTGCTGACACCGACGCGGCCATCGAGCAACGCGTGGCCGATATCTTGGCCGATGTGAAAGCGCGTGGCGACGCCGCTGTGCTCGAATACACCGAACGCTTTGATGGCCTTAAGGCCGACAACATGTCGGCCTTGGAGTTGACGCAAGCCGAACTCAAAGCTGCGTTCGATGGCTTGCCTACCGAGCAGCGCGACGCCTTGCAAGCCGCTGCGGCGCGGGTGCGCAGCTACCACGAGGCGCAGAAAAAAGCCTCTGGCGAAAGCTGGCAGTACCGCGACGCTGACGGCACGCTGCTGGGCCAAAAAGTCACACCACTCGACCGCGTGGGTATTTACGTGCCGGGCGGCAAAGCGGCTTACCCGTCTAGCGTACTCATGAACGCCATTCCTGCGCATGTGGCGGGCGTGGCTGACATCATCATGGTGGTGCCCACGCCCAAGGCAGAAAAACCCCCTTTGGTGCTGGCTGCCGCCTATGTGGCGGGTGTTAGCCGTGTGTTCACCATCGGTGGCGCGCAAGCGGTGGCAGCCCTAGCTTACGGTACCGCCACGGTGCCAGCGGTCGACAAAATCACCGGCCCTGGCAACGCCTATGTGGCCGCGGCCAAGCGGCGCGTGTTTGGCACTGTCGGCATTGACATGATTGCGGGGCCCAGCGAAATTTTGGTCTTGGCCGATGGCTCCACGCCGCCCGACTGGGTGGCCATGGATTTGTTCAGCCAAGCCGAACATGATGAATTGGCGCAAAGCATTTTGCTGTGCCCAGACGCGGCTTACATCGATGCGGTGCAAGCCGCCATCGACCGCTTGCTGCCTGAGATGCCCAGGCGCGACATCATTGCCGCATCCCTGAATGGCCGTGGTGCACTTATTCACACCCGCAGCATGCAAGAGGCTTGCGAGATCAGCAACCGCATCGCGCCCGAGCACCTTGAGGTGAGCAGCCGCCAGCCTCACCAATGGGAGCCGCTGCTTAAGCATGCCGGCGCTATCTTTTTGGGTGCTTACACCAGCGAAAGCTTGGGCGACTATTGCGCCGGCCCTAACCATGTGCTGCCCACCTCAGGCACGGCGCGTTTTTCTTCGCCTTTGGGCGTGTACGACTTTCAAAAGCGCAGCAGCTTGATTGAGGTGTCTGAAGCGGGTGCGCAGGTACTGGGTCAAATCGCCTCAGTACTGGCGCTGGGCGAGGGTTTGCAAGCCCATGCCCGAGCGGCGCAAATGCGCTTGAATAGTAATAAATTTAAATGAAATTTTTTATATAAATTAAATATAAAGTGACATAATATCCTGACAATTTATTTGCAGAGGTATTCATGTCCATAGTCCTGCCGAGTTTGCCTACGGCTAAATCCTCCGGTTTTGTCCCCGCTCAAAGCGACAACTCCACGCTGACACAAGACTGGCTGGCGCAACTGCTGGCATCCGCCGACATCCATTTGAATGGCAACCGAGCGTGGGACATACAAATCAATCACCCCCAGATGTTGCAGCGCTTGCTCAAACAAGGCGGCTTAGGTTTGGGTGACAGTTATATGGACGGTTGGTGGGAGTGCCAAGCCATCGACCTCATGCTCGAGCGAGCCATGGCTGCGCGTTTGCATGAAAAGCTGCAAACCCCAAGGGCTTGGTGGGAGGGTTTCAAGGGTCATCTGCGTCAGAGCGACAGCGAGGGCCCATCACGCATCGTGGGCCGCATGCATTACCAAGTGGGTAACCCCGTGTACCAAGCCATGTTCGACCCCTATATGACCCACAGCTGTGCCTACTGGGTCGATGGTGCGCAGACCTTGGAAGAAGCGCAATTGGCGAATTTAGAGATGATTTGCCGCAAGCTGCAACTCAAGCCTGGCATGCGCGTCCTCGACCTCGGCTGTGGCTGGGGCAGCTTTATGCGCTATGCCACTGAGCGTTATGGCGTGTCTGTGCTGGGCTTGACCCACTCAGAGGAGCAACTCAAGCTGGGCCAAGAACTCGCTCGCTCAATGCCTATGCAGTTTGAATTGACCGATTACCGGCAATTCAACCCCGAGAGCAAATCGCGCTTTGACCGTATCGTCAGCATCGGTTTGTTGGATCAGTTGGGACAAAAAGATTTCTCGGCGTTCTTTCAAACTGCCAAACGCAGTTTGAAGGACGACGGCTGGATGCTGCTGCAAACCCAAGGCAAGAGCCCGAACTCGGGCTTGCTTGATGCGTGGGAAGATAAACACATTCACGCGCCAGGCTATGTGCCCCGACTCGACGAGGTCACCCAAGCCAGCGAAGCGCATTTCGTGGTGGAAGATGTGCATAACTTTGGTGCAGACTATGACCTCACTTTGCAGCACTGGCACCAGCGTTTCGAGATGGCGTGGCCGCAGTTGCGCTTATCTCATGACGAGCGTTTTTACCGTATGTGGCGTTTTCATTTGCTCAGCAGTGCAGCGAGTTTTCGCACACGGCACAAGCAGATGTGGCAACTGGTGTTGTCGCCCAAAGGTCTGCATAAGGTATTCCGCAGAAACTATTAAATACAGGGCAAGTTTTTTTCAGTGACTCACTTGCATCACATAGCTCTTAGTGCTGCCCTCAGAGGCATTCACCAACTGCCATAAACGCTGGTGGTAAGCCGCCACACTGGGGCGATGCGCCACCGACACCAAGGCGCCACCTTGAGCCTTGACCATGGCCAACAAGCGTTCGTAAATCACTTTTTCCGTGGCTTCATCCAAGGCGCTGGTGGCTTCATCGGCAAACACCCAATGCGGTTGCTTCAAAAAGACCCGCGCCATCGCCAAACGTTGGGCTTCACCACCCGAAAGCTGCTGGCTCCATTGACCGACTTTATCGAGTTGGGTGATGAAATGGGGCAACACCGCCATCATCAAAGCTTGCTGTAAATCGACATCGGTGTAGGCGTCGACTTCACCTGGGTAGCAAAGCGCGTCGCGCAAACGACCTTCGGGAAAATAGGGCCGTTGGGGCACGAACATGCTGTCGGCAGGCAAGGCCACCGCCTCATAAAGCGACAAGGGCTGGCGCTGCCCGTCCCAGCCGCGCACATAAGGCC
>JABMMR010000069.1 GCA_013205525.1 Burkholderiales bacterium
ACCCTGGCGCAAGCTCAAACCAAACTCGCCTTGCACAGCGTTGGCCAAAAAATGACCGAACTGCACAAAGAAGGGCTGGTCCAGACCCAGATCGGCGCGCAGCAAGTTAACCTGCTCTTTGGTGGCGTCTTGCCCCAGCAAGAACACCACCGGATCACCCACATACTGAAACAGCAAAAAGGCTATGAAAGCCACCGTGACCATGACGACCACGGCCTGAATCAGCCGCTGCAGGATGAAAGCGAGCATCAGTTGATCTTGATCAGCGACCAGTCGAGGCGGTTGTCAGGCCGATGCACCACATCAATGTTTTTCTTCATAGCCCATGGGATCACCTGGTTGTGCAGGGGAATGTGCGCCACCGTGTCGTTTTGCAGTTGCAGGCCTTCGGTCATCAAGCGGTTACGCACCGGCAAGTCGGTCTCGGTTTTGATACGGTCTACGATGTAATCCATGCGCGTGTTGCTGTAACGGCCCACGTTGTAATTGCCGTCACCGCCCGTGCCCACCGAGCGCACCAGCGACTGCAGGCTGTACAAGCCGTCAAAGGTCGGCACGCCCCAGCCCAGCATGTAAATGCTGGCTTCATAGCGCTGGATCATCGGGAAATACGTCACCAGCGGCATGGAGCGCAGCTTGGCCTTGATCCCAACTTTAGCCCACATGGCAGTGATGGCCTGGCAAATTTCTTCGTCGTTGATGTAGCGGTTGTTCGGGCAGGCAAAGTCCACCTCAAAACCGTTGGCATAACCGGCTTCAGCCAGCAGCTTTTTGGCGGCGTCCTGGGAATACGGAAAACGCGTGTCTACCGCTTTGGTCCAGCCATTGACCTGCGGCGCCACCAGCGCACCGGTGGTTTGCGACAGACCCCGCATCGTGACGCGCTGGATCGTATCGATGTCGATAGCCTGGTAAAGCGCTTTGCGCACTTTCACATCTTTCAGGGGGTTTTTGCCCTTGACGCTAGAGCCGGGCAATTCGTCGCGCAGCTGGTCCATACCCAAAAAGATGGTGCGGTTTTCGATGCCGTCGATCACTTTCAGGTTGGCGTTGTTGCGCATGCGCCCTAGGTCTTGCGGGCTGGGGTCGAGAATAAAGTCAAGCTCGCCAGAGAGCAAGGCCGCAGCACGCGTGGCTTCGTTTTTGATGGGGGTGTAGATGATCTCGGTCACATTACTGGGCACTTCGGACCAGCCCCACCAGTTGGGGTTTTTCACCAGCACCAGCTTTTGGTCGGGTTGCCATTCTTTGACCATGTAAGCGCCACTGCCCAAAGCGTTGCGGTGAGCAAAGTTTTCTTCTTTGACTCTGATGTCTTTGGGCTCTAAGGACTTGTTCTTTTCAGCCCAGGCTTTGCTCATGATGCGCAGCTCGGTCAACTGGTTTAACACCACCGGGTTGGGGCCACTGAGAATAATGTCCACGGTGTTGGTGTCAACCTTGGCGATGCGGCTGAAGCCCTGTGTGTAAACGGTGAAGTTGGAGGTTTTGGCGCGGGCACGGTCTAAAGAAAACACCACGTCGTCTGCCGTCAGCGGCGAGCCGTCACTGAACTTCACGCCTTTGCGCAAATTAAACCGGTACTGGGTGGGCGACATTTCCCTCCAAGAGGTGGCAAGCTTGCCTTCCAACTTGAAGCTGTTGCTGTTGTAGTAAAGCAGCGAGTCAAAAATGGCGGCGTGAACGCCGTTGCCCAAGGCGTTATTTTGAGAGTGGATGTCCAAAGTGGGAATGTCGCTGGCACTGGACCATTTAAAAGGCTTGGCCTGTGCCAAGCCTGGGGCCAAGCAGGCAGCCAAGGCCAAAGAAACAATCAAGGGCTTGGCTTGAAACGGAAAATTGGATAAAGAGTTCATCAAAATCACCTCATTGACTTAGTGGGTTGAATAAACCTATCACTATGCAACATGTAGGCCAGCGTAAGGCATAGGGAATTCCCCCAAACAGTCTGTTGCCGGCTTGGTCAAGCCTTAATTGCGTTCAAACGCAGCATCCGCGCCAGTGCAAACACAGTTGATGACTGCAAAAGTGGATACGCGCTGTTGAACTCAGCGGCGCCGAGGTCGATTGATCAGCGCGGGGGGGCTGCGTGGCTTAGACCGCGTCAACCTTGATGTTTTGCGCCGCCACCACCTTTTGCCAGCCGGTGAAGTCTTGCGCTAAAAACCGGCCCAGCGACTGCGGACCCTGGGCCGAGGGCTCGATGGAGTCGAGCTGAAAGCGCGCCAGCACATCGGGCAGCTTGACCACTTTGGCCACCGCCTCGCTCAGGCGCTCAACAATGGCGTCGGGTGTTCCTTTGGGGGCGACCAGCCCAAAGTAGTTGAGTACGTCAAAGTCGGCAAAGCCCGACTCGGCCATGCTG